>JARROG010000296.1:0-2678 GCA_037384185.1 Anaerolineales bacterium
TTCTAATTATTTATAAATAACTCTTAACACCTATGAGAAAAATGCTAACCGTTTTTAAACAATCAAAAACACTGCATAGCCTGCTATTGGTTATGTGTTTGATGGTTTTCCCCTTAATGGGAACAAACCAGGGTTTGCTACTTGTAAATTCTGATGGTACTTCCTTAATTGCATCATATGATTCAAAAAACAGCCCGTTCGGGCTGTTTTTGGTATGTGCCAATCTTAGCTGGCTGGTTCCCGGTTTTCTCCCGGAGCATCTGTCGGCAGGAATTTGTTCTCTTCTTCCAGGATATAAATGCCGTTCCTGACCTGATTGAGCACTCTCTCCAGAGCGATCTCCAGATTTGTCAGGGTTTCTGCGACATACTCGTCTGCTTCCGCCTGGGTTTTCTTTGCCCGGACCTCTGCTTCTGCTTCGATCTGTCCGGCTTTCTTTTTGGCTTCCTGGACAATGCCGTCCCGGTCCGTCAGTTTATCGCTTTTTTCCTTGGCCAGATTGACCGTCCGTTCGGCTTCTTCCTTTGCCTGAGCGATCATTCGATCCTTCTGAGCGAGGATCTGTTGAGCTTTCTTCACCTCTTCTGGGATGGCAACTCGCATCTGATCGATGAGATCGAGCATGCGGTCCTCATCCAGGATGACATTACGAGTAAAGGGAATAGAACGGCTGTTATTTATCAGTTCTTCCAGTCGATCCACAAGGTGTAGAATGTCCATGCATGCTCCTTCCAGGAAGTATCCTTTAGTATAACATGAAAAGGAATTCCTTAATCTCTCAGCGATGTATGGGGGACGATAGATTGATCGCTGCCCAGCTCCTGGAAACGCTCTTTCAGTGCCTGGGCAACAACGGGGGGAACCATACTGCTGACATCACCGCCCAGAGCCGCAATCTCTCTTACCGTGGATCCACTGAGGAAGGTATGGTCCTTGTTAGTGATCAGCGCTACAACCTCGATATCTGGCGACAGGCTGTGATTGGCGAGTGCCATCCGGAACTCATATTCAAAGTCTGAAAATACTCGCAGGCCGCGAACAATCACTTGAGCGTCGATCTCGTGACAAAAATCTACGGTCAAACCACTATAGCCCATCACTTTGATATTAGGGGTTGAGTTGAGGGCTAATTTAACCAGGTCAATTCGTTTTTGGGGCGGAAACAGGATCTTCTTCAGCGGTTGGTCATAAACTGCGACTATGACTTCGTCAAACAAGCGGGAAGCCCGGCGGGCGATGTCAATATGCCCATAATGGACTGGATCAAATGTCCCGGGAAATACAGCTCGGATCATGGATTACTCCTTGCCCCGGATCCTTCCAGGGAGGCTAACTGATATCCCCTGCAGATTGCCTGGTCCAGAATTTTTCCACGGCCTGTGCCAGAGCCTGATGGCTGTCCTGGGTCAAATCAGGGTCCTGTTGAAAGAGCGCAGTTGCCTGTGCTCGGGCTTGTTCCAGCAGCTTGAGGTCAGTGATGCTTGCCAGTTTAAGTTGAGTATACCCTGATTGGCGGGTTCCAAGAAATTGACCGGGTCCCCGGATGGCCAGGTCCTTTTCAGCCAGGATGAAACCGTTATCGGTCTCAACCATGGCTTTCAGCCGCTCGTTTTCAACATCTTCCGCGTTGCCAGGGACCAGAATGCAGTACGACTTTTCACTGCCTCTGCCTACCCGGCCGCGCAGCTGGTGCAGTTGAGCAAGGCCGAAACGGTCAGCGCCTTCCACCAGCATAACTGTGGCATCAGGAATATCAACGCCAACTTCAACAACAGTGGTCGATACCAGGATCTGGATCTCCTTATCGCGGAAGCGGGTCATGATGGCATCCTTGTCTTCCGCGCTCATCTGTCCGTGCAGAAGTCCCAGCTGATAGGATGGATAAACCTCTTTTTGCAGTTGGTTGAATTCTTCCACGGCTGCTTTGCCTTCGATCTTTTCGCTTTCTTCCACCAGGGGATAAATGATAAAGGCTTGATTGCCAAGTTCTACCTGGCTGCGGATCAGGCCATAGGCTCTTTCGATCTCTTTTGGAAAGAGGATGTGGGTTTCAATTGGCTGTCTTCCCGGCGGCAGTTCATCAATGATGGAAAGCTCGAGGTCCCCATACATGGTCAACGCCAGGGAGCGTGGGATGGGAGTCGCTGTCATCACCAACAGGTGGGGATTTTCACCTTTCTGGCGCAGTAAGCCGCGCTGTTCCACGCCAAAGCGGTGCTGCTCATCGACTACTGCCAGCTGGAGGTTGTGGAAATTGACCGGGTCCTGGAGCAGGGCGTGAGTACCGACCACCAATTTGATGGTCCCGTTTGCCAATCCCTCTCTGATCGCTGCCTTCTCGTTTTCCGGTGTGGCACCGATCAACAGGCGGACCTCAGGTTGTTTCAGAGTAGTCTGATCATCTCTTACCAGTAGAGAAGAGAGACTTTGAAAGTGTTGTTCTGCCAGGATGCTGGTTGGGGCCATGACTGCTGCCTGGCCTCCGCCGCGGATCACGATCATAGCAGCCAGGGCTGCAATGACCGTTTTCCCGGAGCCTACATCACCTTGGAGCAGCCTGTTCATCGGTGTTCCTGAACCGAGATCACCCCGGACCTGGTCCAACGCATTCTGCTGGGCCGCGGTGAGCTCGAATGGCAGAGCCTTGAGCTGAACCTCCAGCCACTCCTCAGGAGATT
>JARROG010000297.1:0-2673 GCA_037384185.1 Anaerolineales bacterium
GTGTGATGGGACGTTTTCAACAGTATGAGCGACAAATGTCAGAGGATAAGAAAGGCGTCCACCCGATCTGGAGGGGGTTGGGTTTTATACTAATGGGTGTGATCGCAGTGATGTCCTATGCCGGTGCCAATCTATTGGTTGAAGCGAATAAAACCAAAGGCTGGATCGCAGTACCGGCATAGGACATCACTGCGATCACACCCATCAACAAAAAACCCAGCCCCCTCCAGATCGGGTGGACGCCTTGCTTATCCTCTGACATTTGTCGCTCATACTGTTGAAAACGTCCCATCACACACCTTCTTTTTTACTAGCCTCCTCAATTGCCCGGATGATCTTGTAGTATCCGGTGCAGCGGCAGAGATTTCCAGAGATCGCCGTGATAATTTGAGATTGGCTTGGATGTGGAATTTCTTCCAGCAGTTTAGCCGCTGACATGATAAAACCAGGAGTGCAGTATCCGCACTGCACCGCCCCCTGCTCAATAAATGCTTCCTGAACAGGATGAAGGTTACCTTCGTCCCCTAATCCTTCAATTGTCCTGATCTCCGCCAGATGAGCTCGCGGCGCGGGGACCAGACAGGACATTACAGCCATCCCATCCAGAAAAACTGTGCAGGCTCCGCATTCGCCTTCTTCACAACCGACCTTCGAACCTACCAAACCGGCATAATCGCGCAGCAAGTGCAGCAGTGTCTGGTGATGTCCTTCCTCAAATGTATAGTCAACCCCATTGATGCGAGTGCGGATGGGTGCCTTCCCTTCAGCCAAGGTCTCTGCGAGATTTTCAGGTGCTCCACCCTGTGGTAGATTTGCCACCAGCCTGACCGGATTTTCCGGCAGCCTATCAGAAGCTTTCCCTGAAAGGATGAGGGACAACCCCCTTCTGACCAGGACCTGGGCTATTTCATCCCGGTAAGCAGCCGAACCCCGAATATCATCAATCGGCCGGGCAGATTCACGGGCCAGTTCCGCCGTTTTTTCGATGGTTTGTTCAGTGAGCGTTTTCCCTGTGAGATATTCCTCGGCAGCTTCAGCATGGATAATCGTTGGTGCCACGGCACCGAGCGTGATTACTGCCCGCTCAACCTGGTCCCCGTCCAAGGTCAAAATCCCAGCCATATTTACCAGGGAAATTGCCTGAGCTTTTCTTAAACCCAATTTGAGGTAGACGCCCTGCTGATTGCTCTCCAATTTTGGGAACCGCACTTCAGTAACCATCTCATCAGGAGCCAGGACATGTTTCCTGACTCCGGTGTAAAAGACTTCCAGGGGAATCTGCCTTTCACCGCTCAAAGACCGGGCGACAAGAACTGCGTCGAGCGCCATCAAAGGCACAATAGTGTCGTTCGCAGGAGAAGCAGTGACCAGATTGCCAACAACGGTTCCAGTATTTCGGATCTGGGGAGCGCCGATCTCTAAACAGGCGAGAGCCAGTGGCAGGGCGTGCTCTTGGATCAGAGGCTCCGCCAGGCATTGATTGTGAGTGGCACCCGCCCCAATTTGGATCCAGCCATCCTGCTCTGTTATCTTGGAAATGGCCTCCAGCCGGGAAACATCTATCAAGGTTTCAATCTCATCATGCAATCCCTGTTCCATTTCCAACACCAGGTCAGTTCCACCGGCTACGATCCGAGCCCGCTCTTTTTTCTCGGCCAAGATCATGAGTACCTGCTCGATTGAAACGGCGTTGATATACTCTTGCCACATAATCAAATCTCCATCAAAGTTCTTATCTTGTATATTTTATTTCGTTGAGCGGGATAACGGCTCTCCCGAGCCTCCCCGCGCGGTCTGGAGCACTTCAGCAAGTATGCTGAGTGCGATTTCTTCAGGCGATTCAGCCTGGATATCCAAACCTATCGGAGCACAGACCCGCTCCACATCTTCTTCTTTCAGGCCGGTTTTTAGCAGTTCTTCCCGGGTCAGCCTCCACCTCCGGCGGGAACTGATCACGCCAATATAGCTGGAAGGTACTGCCAGAATCTCGGGAAGTCCCTGGATGTCAACCTGATTATTCCGGGTAGCCAGAACAACCGCTGTTTGTGGAGTAAACTGGTAACGATCTGGAAGCTCTTCCAGTTTGCAGTAAATGTACTGATCTGCATGCGGGGCGTTCTCGGCTGTTGCGAACTTTTCTCGATCATCGCTCAGAATCACCCGGAACCCCAGCCATTTGGCCAGGTAGACGATTGCCCGACCGACATGGCCTCCGCCCACAACAACAAGATCCTCCGGGCGGCTGAGTGGGTCAATGAACACTTCAAGAGATCCCCCGCACACGCCTGGATCTCCTTGTTGAGGATCGATCAAGTCATAAGAACGAATTTTCGATTCCCCGGATTGGATCGATTCCAGGGCTTCCTGGATGACACGACCTTCGATCTCCCCTCCCCCGACGGTTCCCACGATCGATCCATTCTTGTAGACCAGCATTTTTGTCCCGGTCTTACGGGGAGTGGAGCCTTTCGACTGGATGATCGTGCATAGGGCAGCGGAGATACCGCTTCGCGGCAGATCAGCCAGCGCTTGATAAACATCGTTCATGTTCAACTACCTGCCCTCGAGAGTGTTTCCAATAAGCTCAATATCACCGGCAGAAGCTGCTTTTTCCGGCTGACGACCCCTTTCGCGAATCGCGTCCCATCGGGGCTGACCGGGTACGGGAGGTCC
>JARROG010000298.1:0-2652 GCA_037384185.1 Anaerolineales bacterium
GCTCCAGAGCCCGGGCCAGCTGATCATCCATATGCCAGATTTCGTCAGCGAACCAGATCCATCCCTTCTCTATCAGTGTTCTGGCTGGAGAGGGAGAATTTTCTTCAGAGAGAAGATCAGAGTTGATCGATGCCAACCAGTCTATCAGAATGGTTTCAGGAAGAGGCTCGATTTCCAGTAAGCCCAGGAGGAAGATCAATTCCTCAGGTGTGAGATGGTAGGATTGGTTTTCCATGGTCAGTCCTGAAATTCAGCATTATGTTGGTTGAGTTTGGCGGAGAGTTCCACGTAATCCTGGCGGTAAGCCCTCAGGATCGATCGCAGTTCTTTCTCTCCTTTTTCCTTGCCGATCTCCCCGCTCTGGATCTTGGCATCGAATTCATTTTGAAATTCCCGCGCCTGATTGAGGATCGTTTCCCGACGCCATTCCAAGACCTCTATATTTCCCGGGGCTTTCCTATCCTTCCATTTTTTATAGGTATCCTGGATGAAGCTGTGGGATTTGTCCGCAATATATTCTGAGGGTGGCTTTCCAGCTGCTTGGCCGATCACTTGATCTTCGATGAAGATAAAGGGGTTGGCGGTAGCGGCGGTTTTCACTAATTCAACGGTGGCTGCTTCCAGGACTGTGCTGGCTTGATAAAGGAAAGGTTCATCTCCTCTTTCTTTAAGTAATTTGGTGCTGCGATCATAGGCATTGTACGCAAAGCTGATTGGTCCCAGGCGCTTTAAGGCCGATGTATCCAGTCCCCTGATCTTGGCCAGATTCTCTGCCAGACTCAATCCATTCAGCGTTTGGCCCAATTTCTGGTAAGCGGAATCCTTAATGGCGCTGAGCTTCCGGAAGGAGCCTTCCAGGTAGCCTTCTGGTTCCAGCGCTTTCCCTAATCCCTCCGGGTAGGCGACAGTGCTTGCCTTCATGCTGTCGATCAGGTTCTGCAGCTGTGGGTTATCTTCCAGGGGCAGTTCAAAGGGTAGAGCAATCTCCTGCCCGGTTTCTTGATAGCTTTCCCAGGCTTGCTGAAGATCGGCGCTTAGCTCTGATCCCTTCCTGGCGAGATCAGAACCCCGGGAAGCCAGGTAGGCCAGCAGCCCGCCCAGCAGAGTGCCGGCGGTTCCACCTGCCAGCGCATTGAGCGGGTCACCAGCAGCTGCAGCAGCCTCCTCTTCCAGGGCTGGATCGATTCCGCCTTCCTGGTCTTGGGGAGTCTGGGCGGATTCCGGGGCAGTCGTGGCTGCCAGGGGAGCGATCTGAGTGGCAGTGCTGGAAGGTTCGGGAGAAGGCTGAACAGTCGCGGGCGGTTCAGTGCTCACAGGAGAGCTGGTCGGCGCTGGGGGCAGCCCGGCCTGGAATTCTTCTGCTGGATAACTGATCGACCAGGTGCCGGTCTGTCCCAGGGTGACCCCGGTCCAGGTCCCGGATCCTGTCCCATCTGCGAAAAGATTGCCTTCCCAGGTTCCTTCAGATGGTTGTGTGTAGCTCTGCCCCTCCGGAAGCTGCATGGTGGATTCCCCACTCCAGGTACCAGAGAGTGCACCCCCGTCTCCGCCCTGGAAGGAGCCAACCCAGCTCAGGTTGGAGATTACCTGCACAGTGACGCCGTTCTGGCTGATCTCCTGCTCCCGGTATCCGACTGCCTGAACTTCGCCCCCCATGACCACGAAGGTGAGTTGGAAGTCAAAACAGGACGGACTGCCCTGAATATCAGCGCAGGCTTGGCCGTAGCCTGTGATGGGATCGGCGGATCCCTGGGCAGCTGCTGAACGGACACCGAAGGTGTTCGTGGAGAGCAGGATGGCTGCCAGCAGCAGGATAGTTCCCCATTGAGCGCTGCGGGCCAATAAGCTGGTTGAATGTCGCTGGATGCTGTTCATGCGGCAGCTCTCGAGGTTTTACTTCGCGGGATTACCAGGGAGATCAGCAGTGAAACACAGAGGCTGACCAGGAAAGGGATCAGCCAGAAGGTCCCCTGGATCCAGGGCTGAAATTGGGCGATGAAGCTGCTGCCCAGCTGCTTGAACAGAACTGCGGGCAGGACCCTTAGCAGCTGACCGGTCAGCAGGCCGGAGAGCACCGCTGTGATCAAAGCCAGCAGCTGCCGGGTGAGGAAACGAAAAATATTCATCAAGGAGTGCCTCCTGGAATTTTCACTGCTGATCCGCTCATCCTTACAGAATTCAGACCCTGTTTTCTGGATGAGTTGACCCATGAAAGTTTTTCAGATCAGCAGGATCTTGCCAGCAAATTAGGGATTTTGCGAAGTATAACGGCTAAGGTCTCAGTTTTCAACGGAGGTTAACTAAATTGACAGGTAGGGGATTGCTGTCATTGCGAGGAAGGAGCGCAGCGACTGACGCGGCAATCTCGCTCTTGGGGGTCAGTTCCTGAGCAATTTTCGCAGAAAGGTAAAAGACTGCCTTAGAATGGCTGGATTGCGGAGCCTGTCCCGAGAGAATCGAGAGGCTGCGCTCGCAATGACAAAAAAGGGCGAGGCATCTCCCCAATATCAGTATCGCCCACGGACGGTTGGTGCACGATGACAATCCGACAGCTCAGGTGGCGTTTACCCAAAGCACAGCGAAGGGATTGGCCGCAGCCCTTCGCTTCTGTTTTTGTCATTTCTCAGGATAGACTCCAGCGCAGGCCAGCCA
>JARROG010000299.1:0-3151 GCA_037384185.1 Anaerolineales bacterium
CAGGAAAGGTGTCACATTTCTGGACTGATGCTCAGCTTGAGATCGCTTGGGGTGGCTCATCCATGTTGTCATTGCGAGGGAGCGGACCGAAGGGAGCGACCGCGGCCGCTTCGTCTGCCCCCTCGACTCCGCTCGGGGCCGCTCGCAATCCCCAAATTGGGTGGTCCGGTTTGGTGGTCTTAGTTACCCCCGGATCAATCCGGGGGCTAATTAAAAGTAAACCCACCTGAAGGTGGGTTTGGGATCAAGGTCATCCGGTGGATAATCAATCAACAAACTTTTTCCAGCGCCCAGCGAGATTGCTTCGCTATGCTCGCAATGACTTGAGTTTAGGGGTTGGTTAAAGCGCAAGGGCGACGCTCCCTCGTCTTTGCTCGGGACAGGGCGCGTCGCCCCTACATTCATTACTCCGATTATGGGCATGGATGCAGCCTCTAGCGGTCATCCTATAAAATCCAACGCCTACTCCGGCAGGAACTTCAGCTCCACGGTCATGCCCCAGCGCAGGCGGGGATCGGTCTCATTCAGGCGGACGGTGACGGTGTAGTTGATGTCGCTCCACACCCTGGCCTACCTGGACCCGGACCACCTCGAGTTCGGTCAGGTCGCTGCTCTCAACCTGGAATTCGCTCAGGTCCGCCAGTTGCGCGGCAATGACCTGCGGGCCCATCAGCTGGCCGATATCCAGGTTCAGATCGGTCAGGGTGCCGGCAAAGGGGGCTTTCAGGGTGTAATTGTCGAGTGCTTTCTGGGCGGCATCCAGGCCAGCCTGGGCAGCGGTCAGCCGGGATTCCAGCAGGGCTTTCTGGTCCAGGTCATACCCATCTTCGGACCACATCTGGTAATCCCGCTGGGCTTCTGCTTCAGCCGCCAGAGCTGCGTCCAGGTCAGCCCGCGGACCGTCGATCTTGCGCTGAGCTTCCTCCAGATCACGCTGAGCCTGGTTGTAATCATCCTGGGCTTCTTCCAGGTCGTCCTCGGCGGATTTCCGGAAGCTGTTGTTCTCGTCGACATCCTGGTATTTATCCAGTTCCTCCTGGGCATCCTCCAGATCCTGCTCCCGGTCCCGGACGTCGACCTTGGCGTCGTCGATCCGGTCTTCCAGGTAATCAATATCCAGGTTTTCCCAGTCCTCTTCCAGTTCAGCCCGTAAGGCCTGGGCATCCTGGTAGGCCTGCCAGGCTTGAGCGGCAGCCAGATCCGCGGTGCGGGTGAAGTCGTCGTAGGCCTGCTGGGCGTTGAGCAGCTCCAGCCGGGCTGAATCCAAGGCCGCCGCGGCGCTTTCGCTGTCCGCCAGACGCGCCAGCACCTGATCCTGGCTGACCCGTTGGCCTTCCTCGGCCAGGATCTCAGCAACCCGGCCCTGGGCAGGGAAGCTCAGGTAGCTGGATTGCAGGGGAACGACATGGCCTTCGGCGATGACATTGTCCGGCTCCAGGTTTTCCTGAAGGACCGGGGCGGGTGTTTCCTCTGCTCCACAGGCACTAAACGCCAGGATGAAGAGCAGACTCAATCCCAGAAAGATGATGGTCTTTTTCTTGTTCATAGTTTTATCCTTTTATGATCCCGGCCAGACAAAGGACCGGAAATTATTCGTAAGCCAATACTTCGCGAATGGTCAACCGCGCCGCGCTGCGGGCGGGTAAAATGCTGGCCAGGCTGGAAAGCACGATCACCAGGCCCAGCCAGATCAAGTAGCCGGTATAAGTGAATTCCACCGCGATCGGGGTGGCGAAGACCGCGTTGCTGACGATGCCGGAGAGCAGGTAGGTGAAGGGCACAGCCACCAGGATCGCCAGTCCGAAGGAGATCATCCCGATCAGCAGGCCTTCTACGATCACCATGCGCATGATCTCCCGGTCGGTGGCGCCAATCGAACGCATGACCCCGATCTCCCGGGTGCGCTCCAGCACGTTCATACTCATCGTGCCAGTCAGACCCATCGATCCCACCGTGGCGGTCAGCAGGGCCATGATCAAAAGGAAGGTGATCAGAATGTCCAGACTTTCCGCGGCCTTGTCCAGGGAGGAGAGGCCGGGCGTGGCGTCCTGGACATGGAAACCCTTGTCCCGGAAATAGGCATCCAGCTCGCGGGCCATCATGTTCTGGTACTCACGGTCATGCTGCACGGTCACAAATCGGTAGGAGTAGGAGCGGTTAGCCAGATTTTGCTCCCGGGAAATATAGTCATAGGGTGTGTAGCCAATCACCCCTTCCAGGCCGATGAATTTGAACACGCCTATTACCTGCCAGAGCTCCTGTTTGCCTTTGAATTTGAGGGGGATATAGTCTCCGATCTGCAGGTCAGGATAATAATCGTAAATGCCCTCGCTGATAGCGATCTTCTTTTCATCACCGGGCTGGATCCAGCGTCCGGCTTCTAAAAGGGGATAAACCAGGTCACTGCTGGCCGGCGGGGCCAGGATGCTGATGTTCTCGGCAGTGGCGCCGTCAGGATAAAGGATCTCCGAGGTGGCAAAGGTCCAGCCTTCCACATGGGTCACCCGGGGATCCAGATAAGCGTATTCTTCAACCTCGTTCAAGCGGTAGGGCCGCTCAAAATCCAGGGTGACGTCAGCCAGGAAGTAATTGCCGATGTCCTGGACATAATCGAAGAGCGTGACCCGGACATTGAAGACCGAGATGAAGATCGCCCCGCCCATGGTGAGGGTGAAGAGGGTGAGCATCAGCCGGCCGCGCTGCCGGAAGGTGTTGCGGAGGGAGATCAGCAGCTGGCGGGGGATGCGGATGCCCCGGTCCGCCAGGGCCCTTGTGGTTTTAAGCTGAAACTGCTCGAAGCGGGACCCACCTTCCTGGCCTTCCTCATCGTCTTCTTCCCCGGCCCGGGTGCCGTTGCCGTCGAGGGCTTTCTGGACCGTGACCCGGGAGCCGCGGATGACAGGAATCAGCCCGGCCACCAGGGGTACCAGGATCCCGACAGCGATCTGGATCCCCAGCGAAAGGGGGATAAAGCGGTAGCCCCGCAGCGTAAAGCCCATCTCGTTGGCGACAAACTGGGCCAGGGCGTAGGCGCCGTGGCCTCCAGCCGGGATGGCGATCACCAATGCCAGAGCGCCGAAGACCAGCAGCATCACCAGGTACATGCGGAAGATGATCCGGTCCTGGCCGCCGATCAATTTCATGACCCCGA
>JARROG010000300.1:0-2600 GCA_037384185.1 Anaerolineales bacterium
AGCAGGATCTCGACGAACTCATTCCAGGAAGCCTTTTCTGGCTCCTCGAAGACCTTGGAGCAGACTTCGGAGTTGAACTCATCCAACAAGGAAGTTTTCAGCATTTGGCTTTGCAGCCAGGTCGGGTGCTTCTCAAAGACCTGGCTGGCGAAATAATCCGCGATGTTGGCGCCAGTCACTCTCAGGGCATTGTTGGGAAGGGATAAACCGCTGACGCGCTGATAGGCGATCAGCAGCAGCCCGGTGATCCAGCCCTCTGTACTCGCTTCCAGCGATTTTGACTCCTCCGCGGAGACCGGTTGATCTAGCTTATTCTCCAGAAAAGCTCTGATCTCTTCTGGTCGGAATGCCAGATCACTAAAATCGATGCCTTTGACCTGATTCCTGCCGATCATTAAGGGCAGATTAGGAAAACCGAATTGTGTCCGGGAAGCAATCACCAGGTGGACGTTGTCATCCATTTGTTGTACTAATTGGCTGACAAAAGATTCGATCCCTGGATGGTTTTCCAGCAGATTGAAATCGTCTAGAAAGATTGCAAAATGCTCCTCAATATCCAGGATTAAATCATTGACAAAGGTGGCAATCAGCTGGTCGCTATTTCGCGTTAGATCAGGGAGGTTATCGAGCAGAGAAAGGAAGTTTTTCCCGCTATCTGGGAATTGAACCCGAACAGCGTGGATCAAATGCGTCAAGAACCGCTGTGGATCACGGTCCAGCGCATCTATCGTGTACCAGCAGACTGGAAATTCAGCCTGATGCGCTAGATCGATCATCAAGCTTGTTTTCCCATAGCCGGCTGGAGCTGAGATCAAGGTCAGCGGGTAATCAAGCAAATCATCGAGCGCTTGATTTAAACGCTCTCGGCTGAGCAGGTCGTCCCTGCGGCGAGGAATCTGGATCTTGGTCCGAGTAACAGTTACGCTCATGCCTGGCCCCCAGATATAATGCGAGGAAACTTGTTACTTAATCCATTATAGACGGAAAACAGCATTAAATTCAAGCACTGTGAGTAAATATATTAAAAATCGCATTTAAATAATTTATGGATGTCAAACTATATGTAAATCCTCTTTTGGTTGAAGGAAATATCCACCCATATTCCACCCCTGTAACTTCCTAATATCGCCATATAATGTAGAACAGATGTTCTAGTTAGCGAATACGGGAGGCAGAGATGGACAGGTATGAATATTGGCAGCCTGGTTCCTTCCAAGTGGGAAACCGGTATTTTTTAATATCAAGACAGAATGGGTCCGGAAAGCAATTCACTGAAGTTATCTTTGTCGGTTATCGGCCACATCCCGGTGAGATAATTGTGGATGACGGGACGGGACCGAAGGTAGTGCAACGGCTCTACCTCTACCAGAAAAATGATCCAGTCAGTAGCTGATTTGGGGCTGTCGATTTTCCGAGTCAATAATTAATAGGATTTCAGTTCGTTTTCTGTGAGTTGTTCTTTGTTTAGAATGGGAGAGTATGCGGCGTGTTCGCTGTACAACCAGCGATTAAACCCATCCAGCGACCGGGTGGATTTAATTTTCGGCAGCAATTTATTCAGGCTGAGCTTTTCCCGCTCGCGGCGGGCTTGAAGAGCCTCAGATCCTAATCCTTGATTAGGTACTTCTGCAAAACTGAGTTCATATTCCCTTTCTGCAGGAGTGAGGGAGTAGATCCAGTTGAAGATAGCCTTAGTTCTTGGTAAGTGAAAGGCAGAGGTGACAACTTGCAAGCGTGTGAGTGAAAAAGGATCAGCAAACAACATCCTTGAAAAGTAGGCATTCCCGATCGTATCGTATGAAGCGATCTCAGTCAGCAGCTTGCTTGGTTCAATGCCTTGTGAAATCAAATAAGCAGCCGCCTGGCGGGATTCGAACAGAGGGAAGCCATCAGAGTTCAGAGGAGGCGGTTTATGAACCGTGCCTCCTGACAGTAAGCCGATCCAAGTCGTCTCCTCCGCGTGATCCAGGACGTAATTCAGCCTGGCAGTAGTCCAGGCAGGCAGTGAGCCATCCGGTTTTAGGCCTCCACCTGGTATAAGTATGCAATCAAAAGAGTGTTTTTCCATAGCAGAACCGTCACTCTTCCCTGAGGACTTCATCCAGGAATTTCCCATCTTCCATGATCGTCTTTCCATCAACACGGATCGTACATTCAACTGGCACCACATCGACATGGACATCTGACTCCCAGTCCGCGCCGGTTTTGTGGCTGCTAGGATTTCCGAAGGCTACATGGATACCCGGAATCTTTTCGTCCTGAAGCAGATTGCCAGTAAGGCGTTTCACCGCAGTGTTGGTCCCTATCGCGAACTCTCCAGCTCTCTGTCCATTGGCAGTAGATTTCAGGTATGCCATCAGCTCGTTGGCTATTTCCTGATCTGGGCAGCTGACCTCGCTGACATGACTGTCCTCAACAGTGATAGTCACCGGATTGGCTAACACCCCAAATTTAGGAGAAAAATAATTTGTATGCGGATCTATAGATTCGGTATATGCATTCATGAACTGCTGAAAAACATCCTCGCTGTTGTACTGGTCGACGGCTTTACGATAATTATTATAACGCTTTGTGAGAGTTTCAACAATATCATCCCACTT
>JARROG010000301.1:0-2573 GCA_037384185.1 Anaerolineales bacterium
ATGGGACTGGCAATGACCATCGTCCACATTCCGGCTGGCTACCTGGCCGACCGCATCGGCCGCCGGGAAGTGATGTGGGCAGCCTGGACGATAGGTATCCTGACTACAGGCATTATGGCGGCAGCAAAAACACTGCCATTTTTCGCAACCGGCGTGATCCTGTATTCACTCACGGTATTCGTGATCGCTCCCTTGAACAGCTTTGCCACAGCGGCCAGGGGACGCTTTTCCGTTGAGCAGGCGATGACCACCACTTCAGCAGGTTATTATCTGGGGGGGATCGCCGGTCCATTGATCGGGGGTTTGCTTGCTGATCATTATGGCCTTCGCTCAATCTATCTTTTTGCTTTCTTTCTCTTCATTCTATCCACCGCGATCATTCTCTTCATCCGACCCCAACCCCTGGAAGACAGAGAGCAGAATCCAGCAGGAAATCTCCTTGGCAATCGGAGATTCCTGATCTTCCTGCCTTACATTTTCCTGGTTTATCTGGCTCTTTTCCTACCCCAACCGCTCGCACCCAATTTTCTACAGAATCAGCGGGGAATACCGCTGCAATTGATTGGCAGTTTAGGATCGATCAGTAATCTCGGGATCGTTCTCATCAATATTGCCTTTGGTTTGATTCCTTCCCAACTGGGCTTAATCCTGGGCCAGCTATTTGTGGGTGTGTTTGCCGTCCTGATCTGGAAAACTACCAGGCTCCCCCTCCTCGCAGGAGCTTATTTCCTTTTGGGGGGATTTCGGGCAACCCGAAGTTTACTAAGTGCCCAGATACAGAGACTGGTCAGCCCCAATAATCTTGGATTGGCATTCGGGGTATCCGAAACGGTCAGCGGTTTGGCAATGGCAGCTGCCCCACCACTGGCAGGAGCGCTGTACGCTTCCGATCCAAATTCCATCTTCAGGATGGCACTGATCTTAATAAGTTTGGCCTTAATCACTACACTGGCATTGAGGAGGATCTCATGGAATTCTTAATCGAATTATCCCTTCCAATCTCGATTTGGTTCCAAACTGCTCCCGAATGGTTGATTGCTGTTTCTAAGGGGTTCACTTTCCTTGGCAACACAGAATTTTATCTGCTGATCATGCCGGCTCTATTCTGGTGCATTGATTCTGTACTTGGGATCCGCATCGGAATCATGCTCCTGGTCAGTGGAGGGGTGAACAGCCTCCTGAAGCTTGGCTTTCAGTGGCCCCGCCCCTTTTGGGTCTCAAGCCAGGTGGAGAACCTGGTAGATGCCTCTGGATTCGGCTTTCCCTCCGGGCATGCCCAGAATGCCGCCAGTATTTGGGGATTACTGGGCGTTTCATTTCCCAGAAAATGGCAGAGATGGGGAGCAGTCCTGGTGATTTTGGGGATTGGTATGTCAAGGATCGCCCTGGGAGTACACTTTGCTCACGATGTGGCGGCAGGCTGGTTGGTGGGCAGTCTGTTGTTGGTAATATATCTTCTCCTAGAAAAACGAGTGGCTGCCTGGTTTAAGGAACACTCAGTTCCCAACCAGCTATTAGCGTTGATGGTCTGCACGAGCTTGTTGATCCTGCCAGCGTTGGCGTTGGTTCCACCCTTCGATCCGCCCAGTCTGCCCGGGAATTGGAATCTGGGGGCTGGGATTATTATCAGCCCCTACAGCTACCATGATTTACTGACCACCGCTGGCGCATTCTTCGGACTCGGGCTGGGGCTGATCTTCTTAGAAAATAAAGGGGGATTTTCAAGCCGGGGTCTGATCTGGCAGCGGATATTGCGCTACTTGCTCGGTCTGGTAGGGGTAGCAGCCCTCTATCTGGGGCTTGGTTCCATCTTCCCGGACACGGTCGATCTAACATCCTATATCCTGCGCTTCTTGCGCTATACCTTGATTGGACTTTGGATTTCCTGGGGTGCGCCGGTTTTATTTATCAGCTTGAAACTGGCAAAAAGGTCAGATACATCCACCGCGTCTTCGTAAAATAAGAACAGCTCCCGGTTGAACCCAACCAGGAGCTGTTCAAAGTGTCAAATATTTTCCCTACTCTTCTTCTTTCTTCGCATTCGCGAGGATGACCTCTTCGGCCAGGTGGTTCGGCAGCTGCTGGTAATGTGAAAATTCCATTTCAAAAATCCCTCGTCCACCGGTCATTGACCGCAAATCGCTGGTGTAGCGCTGCATCTCTGCCAGTGGAACTTGGGCATTGACGACCGATCTTCCACCCTTCGTGTCCATACCCAAGACACGGGCACGCCTGGTATTGAAATCTCCCAGGATATCACCCATATTTTCTTCTGGAACAGTGACCTTGGCTTCCATGACAGGCTCCAGGAGCACACCCCCGGCATCTTTGAAAGCCATCTTGAATACCTGCCTGGCGCAGATTTCAAACGCGACGGGTTTTGAATCCACCGGGTGTTCCTTCCCGTCGAATACAGCAACCTTGACATTCACAACAGGGTACCCTGCCAGCACTCCATCTTCCATGACAGATTTGACACCCTTTTCAATGGCCGGCATATAGTTTTTAGAGATTGCTCCACCGAAGACTTCATTGACAAACTCAAAACGCTCATCGGGCAAAGGCTCCAGACG
>JARROG010000302.1:0-5435 GCA_037384185.1 Anaerolineales bacterium
GAAGCAGCCGTTCTGGAGCGTTTTCATGAGTGGGTCACAGCGGATGAGCGGGAAGGCTACCAGGGCTTACTGGTCGATCCTGCCAATCTGCTCGATCTCATGAAAGCCCTGCGGGATGACCTTGGATACGATCAGCTGACGTCTGTTACCGGAGTGGATTACCTGGACGATGAGCTGATGGAGGTGGTCTACCATCTTTACAAGTCAACCGGTGGACCGATCCTGGAGATCAAGACCCAGGTTGCCAGACCAAATCCAATACTTCCCTCTCTGGTCGGTGTGTATCCTGGCGCGGCTTTTCAGGAACGGGAAGCCTGGGATTTGCTGGGAATCAAATTTGAAGGGCATCCCAACCTCAAGCGCATCCTGATGTGGGAAGGATTTGCCGGGCACCCTCTCCGCAAGGATTGGGAGGAAGCTTATTACGGGGATGAGAAAAAACCCTACGATGACCGCTGGCCGGAAGGAAAAGCCAAGAAGGCTGAAGCGGATAACAAATATCATGAGAATGTCAGCTATCCGGATGACTTCAATCCTGAAACCTGGATTCCCGGAGAGCATGAACTTCTTTTTAAGGGCACCAAACATCTGCAAGTCGACGAAGGCATGGAGACCGAACAGCTGGTAGTCAACCTTGGTCCCCAGCACCCTTCTACCCATGGGGTCTTCCGTATGGTGGCCAAGCTGCAAGGCGAAACGGTCATCGACCTGGAACCAGTCATGGGCTACCTGCACCGCAATCACGAGAAGATCGGCGAGAAGAATACCTTTTCGATGAACATGCCCTATACCGATCGCCTGGATTATTTCTGCTCCATGAGCAATAACTTCGGCTACGCCCTGACGGTCGAAAAACTGCTGGGTGAAAAATATAGGCCCCCGGAACGGGCTGAGTACATTCGAGTCATCATGGCCGAGCTCACCAGGATCCAGAATCACTTCATGGCCATTGGTTTCTTTTTGAATGATCTGGGTGCTTACTTCACACCTTCCCTGTACGCCATCAAGGAGCGGGAGTTGATCCTGGATATCTTTGAGGCAGTAGCCGGTTCTCGGATGATGTGCAATTATTTCCGCTTCGGTGGTGTAGTCCGAGATTTGCCGGAAGGGATGGAAGAGCATATTCGGGAGATGGTTTATGAACGGCTCCCGCGGCAGATCGATGAATTTGACCGCTACTTGGTTAAGAATGAAATTGTGGTTGGGCGCGGCAAGGGGGTCGGTGTCCTCACCCCGGAGCAGGCCATCGGCCTTTCTGCTGCCGGGCCCGTGCTGCGGGCCTCCGGCGTGCCTTATGATATCCGCCGGGCAGATCCCTACAGCATTTATGACCGCTTCGATTTTGACGTAGCAGTCCGCTACCATGGTGATGTCTATGATCGCTTCTTGATCCGCTATGATGAGATCCGCCAGAGCATCCGCATCCTCCAGCAGGCCATTGACGGGATTCCCAAGGGGGAAGTGCTGGCCAACCGGCCGGAATACCGGTTCCGGATGCCCAAAGGGGAGGCTTACGGCCGGGTGGAAGGTCCCAAGGGAGAGCTGGGATACTACGTCGTCTCAGACGGAACCGACAATCCTTACCGCTACCATGTCCGGGCTCCATCATTTATCAACCTCACCGGACTGCGTCAGATGTGCTTAGGACAGAAGGTCGCTGACCTGGTAGCGATCCTGGGGTCAATTGATATCGTGCTGGGTGAAGTCGACCGTTAACTATTGGAGAAGATGATGAAAGGATTAGGGATTATCAAGGGTATAGGTGTCACCCTCAAACATATCATTGATACCTATGTGGTGGATTTCAAAGCAGGGCGGAAGCGCTATTACACTGAAGAGGGCGTTCACCAGCGCATGACTCCGGATACCAAAGGGATCTTTACGGTCAATTACCCTGAGGAACGGATTCCTTCCCCGGAAAATTTCCGCTTTGTGCCTTTCCTGGTCTACGATGAGGAGGATGGTGAGAAGGACATCCGCTGCACAGCCTGTGGGATCTGCAGCAAGGTCTGCCCAACGCAGTGCATCTGGATCACCCGGGCGGAAGATCCGGAAACAGGAAAACCGCAGAAGGCACCGGCTGAATTCTACATTGATATTGACCTGTGCATGAACTGCGGCTACTGTGCGGAGTACTGCCCCTTTGACGCGATCAAGATGGACCATGATTATGAACAGGCCACCTATCACCGCCAGGAGACAAATGTCCATGATATGGAGCGCCTGTTGAAACCGGCTTCCTATTATGCAGAGATCCGCCCCCTGCATTATGCCCAGGAACAGCAGCAAAGGGCAGAGGAAGAGGCGAAACGAGCAGCTCGCCGGCGCTGAAAAAACTTGGGAAATTGAAGATCCTGGATAGTGACTTTACTGGTAGGGAAAATGATTGAGAAAGAACAGGAAATAAAGGACCTTGAGCAGGAGATCGAGGAAGTTGAAAGGTCGCTGCCAGCCCATTCGGTTTCGGCCAGCCAGCTTCTGCACCTGGAAGAGCTCCAGGAACGGCTGGATGAGCTGATCGGGGAAAAACGAGGCATCTGTGCGGCAGCCCAGGTCTGTAAGCGGAAAGTCCTTCGCCAAGAAGAGCCTGGTGAAATGCCAGATCTTTACCCCTCGATGTGCCTTGGCTGCACGGACTGCCTGGCTGTTTGCCCCCTGGGCGCCATCCGTTTGATGCAATGATAAAAAGCTCAGCTCTCCAGGAGCTGAGCTTTTTTCTTACCGGATTTATTCTTCTCACTCGGGGTTGGGTAAATTGAGGATCTGGCGGGCTTTCTCCGCTTCGTTGTCCATCACCAGCAGTTCAGAGAGTTGGTTGTCACCCACATAAAACGAGGGTGCTTTATAGTGGGGTACGACCACTGCCCGGATCCCATTTTCTTCCAGGATGGCCTGGTCCCTGATCGCTTCCACTGTCGGCTGAATGGCCAAACTGATCGATTTCATAATTTCCGCCAATAGTAATCTTTTCCTTATTTTCTATTTTACCGCACCGGAGCAGTCTCCGTCTGGTTCTAATATACCGTTTACAGTGCTTTTAATAAGAAAGACCGCTGATGAGGAAAATAGATGACTAACAAAACTATCAGCCCAAACTGGGTAAACCCGTTATATAATGGCTAACAAGAGGCAAACCCTCCTCAGGGTGGGGTTTTTGCTATTTCCCTGAATTCGTTACTTGACGACATCAGGGTTTGACGCTGTTTTCATGGACCGCTATAATGAGAACAATTAAACAGGAAGAGATTATGGATGATAAGCGGAAGGATTTCAGGGGAAAAAGGTCCGGTCAGAGTTTTGTGGAGCTGGCGATCGTCCTGCCCCTGCTGTTGTTCCTCCTGATCGGTTTTGTGGAGATCGGAGCGATCATCTACAATTATCTCTCCCTGATGGATGTGGTCAGGGAAGCGGCTCGCTTTGCGATATTGCTATCTCGATCTTTACCATCGACAATAACGTAGTTGTGGACCGCAAACCAAATGACGCGGATGGTGTTTGGTCGCTTTATTCCGATAACTGGACCAAGAATTGTGATGGATCCTTCCGATCCAACACACCATTCTTCCCGGAAATGTCTGGAGATGCCTGGTATACCTATCAAACGCCTACTGCAGGACCTGGGACGCCCACACCAGGCGCAGGAACAACTGTACCTGGAGGTCCGACAGACAAAGGTATTGTGCTGGTCGAGATCTACTACTGCCACCATCAGCTTTTGAATTTACCCCTGATCAGCGATATCATTCCCAACCCGGTTCCGCTCCACGCTTATGCAGTGATGCCTGCCCCTCTGGCTGCCCCGACAGCTACCCCCCTGCCATAAAGGGATGAAGGTTCCTATGAAAAAACACAAGAGAAAACAATTCAATGCGCTTTTCGCCTTTTTCAAGCGTGAATTTTCGATCATCACTGACGGACGTCCCCGCGAGCGGGGACAGGCGCTGGTGATCACGGCGGTGGCCTTCATGGCCATGCTGGCATTTGCCGGCCTGGTCACCGATGCCGGAACCCTGTATTTGAACTTCACCCGCTTGAAAAGGGGATTGGATTCCGCGGCAGTGGCCGCAGCCAACCAGATCCGGGATTCTTCCCTGCCAGCCGCCCAGCGAGCGGCCCTGATCCGGGAATCCGCCCGGGAGATGCTCATGCTGAACAGCATCGATGACATTTATTCCCTGGAGACATATATTTGCGACGACGCCGGCATCCCGGCGGCCTTTGCCTCGGTTTGTCCCGCGTCTGGGGAAGATGGGCGCAAGCTGGCCTGGATTCAAGCCACACAGAACAGCCCGGTTTATTTCCTGGGCCTTTTCGGCGTTGATACTATCCCTATTACGACGCATTCCATCGGCGAAGCAGCTTCCATCGATGTCGTCCTTGTGATCGATACTTCAGAATCGATGGCAAGCTCCACGGCAGGCTACAACGCCAATTTCGATCCGTCAGCCTGCAATGCTGCCAACAGCTGCCAGCCGCTGCGGGATGCCAAGGATGCTGCCAAAGCCATGGTTGATAAACTCTTTGACGGCTATGATCGGATCGCTGTCGTTACTTATGACTTCAGCGCCACTGTCCATGATCCCGATCTGGCGACCAGCGATGTCCTGGAATCGGACCATGCCGCGGTCAAAGGGGCTATTGACGCGATCCAGCTCCACGACGATACGGATCTTGACGACATCATAGCTACTGGAAAGAACCCTCTCAATGGTGAGCTGAACCCGCTTGACATTAACGGAGACGGCACCTATACCGGTGGGGTTCCCTCTGGATTCGGGGATGCCATTGTATCCACCTGCACCTGTGCGGCATCCGGGTGGCCGGAGATATCCTCAAAGCCCAGGGTCGGGTTGACAGTGTCTGGGTCATCGTTTTGCTTTCGGATGGAGCGACCAATGTCAGCGACCTTCCGGATGCCTCGGATGTCAATAACCCGGTTCCCGCTGGCTACATCAACTCTACCCGGCACTGTGGTCCCTACCATGGAGATGCTACAGAGTGCCCTCCCGGAGCGACCTGGGTGGGAAATAACACGCCTCCCTATGATGTGGAAGACTATGCCCGCGATATCACAGATCGGGTAGCACTGCTGTACTCGACCAATGCCAACGAACCAACTGGCGGTGAGGAAATAGCCATCTATACCATTGGATTGGGCGTGGCAGCCGCTCCCCCGGATTATGATGGGGAGGAAATGCTGCGCTATATGGCCAATATCGGAGATGATAACTTCCGCAATCCAGTGCCGGATAATCCAACCGATGCCTTTCCGGCAGATCCTTGCGATGGTGTCGCACCTCAAACATCCTGCGGCCAGTATTATTATGCTCCAACGGGCGCTTACCTGACCCAGATCTTTGAGAAGATTGCCGGAAGCATCTTCACCCGGATCACCCAGTAAGACAGGAAAGCCTTACAAAATTGTATATTTACAG
>JARROG010000303.1:0-3424 GCA_037384185.1 Anaerolineales bacterium
CTGGTGGATGTGGGCTGCCCGGGCAGCTGCGATGATCTCCTCCTGAGAGGCGTCCGGTCGGGCGTAGGTCAGGTTGGTCCGCAGGGTGTCGTGGAACAAATAGGATTCCTGGGTGACCATGCCGATGGCAGATGACAGTGAATCCAGCGCCAGGTCGCGCAGGTCGTGACCGTCAAGGCGGATGGTACCTTCCGAGGGGTCATACAGGCGCGGGATCAGATAAGTAAGCGTGGTCTTCCCGGCGCCCGAGGGACCGACCAAAGCTACCAGCTGACCGGCGCGAGCTTTGAAGGAGATCGACTCCAATGCCATCTCCCGGGCTTGAGAACTGACTTCCGCTCCGGCTGAGTCGATTTCGCCCTTTTCATGCGCCGAGCCACCCTTTTTCTCCTCCTCAGAGCGGTGGCCGGAAAGCACTCCGGTCACGTCATCCATCCTGCCGTAGCGCTTGACGTCGCTCAGCAATTTGGATTCATCGACACTGTATTGGAAGGTGACATTCTCAAACTCGAGATCGCCCTGCACTTCCTTCAGGACCAGCGGGTCTTTCTTTTCGGGGATATCCTGGGGCAGGTCGATGACCTCAAAGACGCGCTCGAAGGAAACCATGCTGGTGCTGAATTCGACCGGCGCTCCCGCCAGACCCTGCAGGGCGCTGTAAAGGGTGGTTAGATAGGATCCGAAGGCCACAATGGTACCGATAGTGAAGGTGCCCTGAATGACATAGTAGCCGCCCAGACCGTATACCAGGGCAGTTCCCACGGCGCCGACCAGGCCGATGATGATGAAGAAGCTCGAGCCAACCACAGCGCGGCGGATGCCAATATCGCGCACGCCTTGAGCCCGCTGCCGAAAGCGCTCCACCTCCTCTTTCGCTCGCCCGAAAAGTTTCACGAGCAGCGCGCCGCCGATGTTCAGGGTCTCACTCATATGGGCGTTCATGGCGGCGTTCTGATCCATGGCCTGGCGGGCAATATCCCGCAGTACATTCCCCAGACGGCGGGTGACCAGGATGAACAGCGGCAGGATCAGGATGCTGATCACAGTCAGGCGCCATTCCAGAGTCAGCATGACAGCCAGGATGGCGACCGTCTGGATGATGTCGGTGACGATGCTGACCGTGGTATTACTGATGGCGTTCTGCGCTCCCACCACGTCATTGTTGAGGCGGGACATCAGCTCGCCGACCTTGGTATTGGTGAAGAAGCGCAGCGACATGCGCTGCAAACGGGCGAAGAGTGCCACCCGCAGGTCATAGATCACGCCCTCTCCCACGGTAGCGTTCAACCGGCGCTGGATCACACTGACCCCGGCCCGGAGTAGTGGGACCAGCAGCAGGGCAAGGGAGTAGATCAGCAGTCCCTGCAGGTCCTTGGATGGCAGAACGCTGTCGATCAGATGCCTGAAGATCAGGGGGGAAACCAGCGAGAGCCCGGTGGTGAAAAGGATCGCCCCCAGCATGCTGAGGATCAGCTTCCAGTAAGGTCGGGCATAAGCCAGCACCCGCTGAATGAGCTCCCGGGTAACTGTGGGCTTTTGATCTTCTGATCGGATTGATCGGAAATATCCACGATGCATTGTTTTCTCCTGTGATATTCGCTGCCTGCTGAATCCATGCTAACACAAAGCATCCGCGCTGAGAGATTGGGAGGGTGGTTCTTATACCTGTCCTATTATGTCCAGCGCACCAAAAGCGTCGATCAAACTGGTGGTACCGTCCTGGCCTATGCTACAATCGAGAAACAGGAAATATGCGGCACTATCCCTGGTAAGAAAAGCATCCTGAGTGTGAAAATACCATGAACTGGCATATAAAGCTTAGCAGCGATCCCACCCCCTGGCTGTTGGAGGGAGATAATCCTCCGATCCGCTACCTCGCTCTCAGAGACCTGCTTCAACTGCCCCTGGACGATCCCGAACTGACTGCTGCCCGGGAGAGCGTTCTCGACTGGCCGCCGCTGGCAGAACTGCTGGCTGACCAGCATCCAGCGGGCTATTGGATCAAACCCGATTTCTACCTGCCGCGAGCCAGCCGCGGAACCTTCTGGGTCCTGACTGTGCTGGGAGATCTGGGCCTTACCGCTGAATTTGAACCCATCCAGCGGGCCTGCGGTTTCATGTTTGAACAGCAGCGGGAGGACGGGGCTTTCTGCCGCCACCGCCGGGTTCCCAAACAGGGAGTAGTCTGGGAGGTAGATACCCCGCCCTGCACTCAGGCCCGGATCGTGCGTTTTCTGATCCAGTTTGGTTATGGAGAGGATTCCCGGGTGAAGAAGGCGGTCGACTGGCTGCTGAAACGCCAGCGGGAGGACGGGATGTGGCACTGCCGCGGCGAAGAGGGCAGAGGCTGCTTGCGGGCTACCATTGATGTCCTGCGAGCGGTGTCCTTGATACCTGGGCTGGCGGACAACCCCAGGATCCAGGGGGGAGCTGCGGCGGTCAGCCAGCTGAGTATGCAGCCCGGCATGTACCGCTATCACGTGGGGGAGAAGTGGGGCACCTGGGAAAGCTTGAAATACCTTTAAGCGTTCTGGACGCTCTGGGTAGATTGGGTTGGACTGTCGATGATCCCGGTGTCCGGAAAGGTCAGGATTACCTGCTCTCTCGCCAGCTTCCGGAAGGGCCATGGCCCCTCGACGAGAGCTGGCCGGAAGCCCCACTGGATTTTGGGGAGGACGGGAAGCCAAATAAGTGGATCACCCTGGATGCCGTTCGGGTGCTGAAGATGTTTGTTTAGAGAAGGGACGAAATCCTTTTAAAGGATTTCGTCCCTCAAATTTTTCAGCGGCAGTACAGGCCGGGTTGGGCATGGTCGCCTTCCTGGAAGTCGAAGTCAACGCAGTCGATCTCCGGCAGGGAGGTCAGTGAGTAGAGGACCACCTGCAGATAAGCCTGGGCACCGGCGGACCCCAACCGTTGGGTCAGGGCAGCGTCATCCGTCACTTGGACCCGAACCGCCTTCCCTTCCACACCATCCAGGATGATCTGAGGGGCGACTTCATCTGCCAGCAGCTCATTGAGCTCACTCGCCACACCCTCCAGGGTGGGGTCTGAGGCGGCATGGTCAAAGACCGGGTAGGCAGTGCCGTCCGGGTTGAAATACCACACTCCGGGGCCGTAGCCCGCTGCCAGTTGATCTGCCCAGGCTTGCAGTTCGGCATTGCGGCGCTCCAGCTCCTCGACCTGATAGCCAAGGGTTTCGGCTTCAGGGCAGGGTTGATCGGTAGGCTGATCGGTAGCGGTAGGTGCGGGGATTGAGGCAGCTCTGCAGCCAGCCGCTATGAGTGCAGTGATCAGCAGAGTGGTAAATAAAATTGTCCATTTTGGCATATATTTCCCTCTGTAATGGTTGATTGACTCTCGTTCTTATTCGAACAGCCATATTATAAGGGACGAAATCCCTTTAAAGGATTTCGTCCCTTGG
>JARROG010000304.1:0-5303 GCA_037384185.1 Anaerolineales bacterium
CAGCGCCTCTCCAGCAGCAACCTTGCTGGATGGGAAGAGCTGCTTCAGATAATCACCACAACCGATCGTTCCAGCTGAGCCGGTTGTTAAGGTAACTCCCCGGAATTCATCTCCAGGACCCAGGACTTGCTCAAGAACATTCTCCATGGCATGGCCGGTCACTTCATAATGCCAGAGGTAGTTCCCAAACTCATCAAACTGGTTGAAAACGAAAACGTTATCACGGGTCTGGCGCAACTCTTTGACCTTGTCATAAATTTCCTTGACATTACTTTCCGAACCAGGCGTGGCGATCACCTCACCGGCGACTTTTCCAAGCCAGTCGAAGCGTTCCTTGCTCATCTCCTCAGGAAGAATTGCGATTGATTTGCATGCCAGCAGCGCTGAATCATAGGCACCACCGCGGCAGTAGTTGCCAGTGGAAGGCCAGACTGCCTCGTGTACAGTGGGATCGAACTGCCCGGTCACCAGGCGGGGCACCAGGCAACCGTAGGCTGCTCCAACTTTATGAGCTCCTGTGGGAAACCACTTGCCAACCAGAGCGATGATCCTGGCTTCCACACCGGTCAGGCTGGAAGGCAGCTCAACAAAATTGACACCATCAAATCCACCCCCCTTGGCAACCGGTTCGTTCTTCCAGGTGATCCTGAACAAGTTGCGGGAGGTGATATCCCATAAACCGATGTTCTTCAGTTCTTCTTTGATGCTGTCAGGAATCAGCTCCGGGTTCTTCATCTGAGCAAAGGTCGGAACGATGATATTCCGCTCCCTGGCGCGCTCTACTGTTCTCTCTAATTGCTTGGAATCAATGGAAAGGTCAATCATATTTCGTCCTTTTTTATAGAAATTTGCAGCCCCTGGAAGGGCTTTTTTAATTGTCAGACAACTTACCTAATCTTAGCACACAACCCTAATTTTTGGGAGGGTTTTCCCTGACTATATAGAGGGGTCTATCCTTGGCTTCATCATATAATCTGCCGACATATTCACCGAGGATACCGAGCGAGATCAGTTGAACACCGCCCAGGAAAAGCACCGCAATCAAAGTCGTCGCCTGACCCAGCAGCGGGTGAGATCCAGTCAGCCTCAGGATAATAACCACCGGGATGGCCAGGATGCTTAAACCAGCTGCAATGAATCCCAGGTAAGTAGCCATCTGCAGTGGAAAGTAGGAAAATCCGGTGATGGCATCGCTAGCCAACCGCAGCATCTTCTTGAGTGGATATTTCGTCTCTCCTGCGAACCTTTCTGCCCGCTCATATTCAACCCCGGTCTGCCTGAAACCAACCCAAACCGACATTCCTCGCAGGAAGCGGTGTTTTTCACGCATGCCGTTCAGAACCTCCACAACGCTGCGGTCCAGCAGGCGGAAGTCACCAGAATCCATGGGAAGGTCGACATCGGTAATGCGGCGGATCAAGCGGTAAAATGCCGAAGCAGTGAAGAGTTTGAACCAGCTCTCCCCTTCCCGCTTCGATCTCACTGCATAAACGACCTCATAACCTTCTTTCCACTTTTCGATCAACTGGAGGATCACCTCCGGAGGATCCTGCAGGTCGGCATCAATGATCACGACTGCATCTCCCCGACTGTAATCCAGGCCGGCAGTCACAGCGATCTGATGACCGAAATTGCGGGCAAATATCACCGGGACGATTCGTTGGTCTTGCGCTTGCAGGTCCAGGATCGCTTCTCTTGACCCATCGGAAGAGCCATCGTCCACCATTACGAACTCCCAGGATTCTCCTGTGCTCTCCATGACTTCACTGACCCGCTGATAGAGATGCTGAATGTTATCTATTTCGTTGTAAATAGGAGCGATGATCGTGTAAGTCGGTTTTTCGTTCATGGTATGCCCACCTTCCAGTTTGCTGTAGATTTCAGCTTTTTAGAAGCTTTTTTACACTCTCCAGATCCGGGGGGATGATAGGTGCTTCTCCGGCCGCTTCCCTGGCAGCCTGGATATCCTTTAGCCCGCTTCCTGTATTGAGAACCAGGATCGGATCGTCGGAACCAACCAATCCCTCCGCCAAAGCTTTCTTCAGCCCTGCATAAGATGTAGCTCCAGCAGGTTCAGCGAAAATGCCCACCTGGCCAAGATCAGCAATTGCCTCCAGGATCTTGTCATCCTCCACAGCGACGTAGGAGCCTTCAGTTTGCGTGGCTGCCCGTAAAGCTCGCAATCCGTCGCTGGGCATGTTGACAGAAATGCTGTCAGCCAGGGTATCTGCGGCAACAGGTTTAATTTCTTCCTTCCCGGATATAAAAGCATTGTAAATTGCAGAGGACCCGGTCGACTGACAGCCAAAGATTCGCGGCATGGCCTTAATCTGCCCCAATTTCTGCAGGTCTTTGAATCCCTTGTGGATGCCAGAGATGATATTGCCGTCCCCTACCGATACAAAGATCGCGAGCGGGCGTTTGAGATCTGGGAGCAGGTATTACTGACCCAGGAGCTCGATCGCCCGCTCGCGATCTTTGTACCGGTAGGGGACGGCAATATCATCTCTGGCATCCGCCATACCAGCCAGAGCTGCGCTGGCATTGCCGGTTGACGCGGTGACGATCACTTCCGCCCCGATCTCCTGCGCTCGGGCTACCAGGATCGAACTGGCCCGATCCTTGAAACTGGCGGTGGGATTGCTGCTTTCATCTTTGACCCAAAGCTGCTTGAGATTCAGTGCCGCTCTGAGCTGGGGAGGAGAGAATGTGGGAGTCCAACCAGCAGCCCGCAAGGTGGTGCCTTCACCAATCAAATGAGACACCGGGATCATTTCAAAATACCGCCACAACGATTCCTCGTCCTCCCGGATCAGCTCATGAGGTTTTTTGCCTTTCAAACTTTCATAATCTAACAGCACATCCAAAATACCGCCATCCTCAGGGCAGGTATAGGTCACTTCCCCAGGCTGGTAGGTTTTACCACAAACAGAACATTGATAACCAAGATAACTTCCCATGCGTTTATGCTCCTTCTTTCACACCTGCCATTAACAAACCAAGTTTTTCTGGCGTCGCTTCACCACGCGGGACAACCCCCATGATCTGACCTTCATAAATTACTGCGATCCGATCCGCCAGAGCCAGGATCTCATCCAGATCCTCAGAGATCAGCAAGATTCCAGTGCCATTTTTTCGTTCGTCCAGCAGCCGTTCGCGCACATATTCTGTGGCGCCGACATCCAGGCCTCGCGTTGGTTGAGCGGCGATAATGACCCTCGGCTTCCTGGCCAATTCCCTGGCTACCACAACTTTCTGGATATTACCGCCGGAAAGACTCTTGGCGAGGGTATCCTGGGAGGGTGTTTTGATCTGAAAATTGCGGATCAGCTTTTCGCTTTGGGCGGCAATCGCCTTCAGATTTAGAAATCCATGATTGGAATAAGGCTTTTTATGGGATTCACGGAGGATCAGATTTTCCGCCACTGTGAAATCCTTGATCATGCCATCCCTCATGCGCTCTTCTGGGATATAAGAAAGCAGCCGGTCGGTTCTGTCTTTCGGGGACAGGTCGGAGATATCCTTCCCGTCCAGCTCGATCCGGCCGGTGATCGCTTCTCTCAATCCAGTAATGACTTCAGCCAACTCCCGCTGCCCATTGCCGGAGACGCCAGCTATTCCCAGAATTTCTCCCGAGTGAACTTCAAGAGTCACTCCACGCAGACCGGGAGTTCCCCGGTCGCTGGGACAGGAGACATCGCTGATCCGCAGCCTCGTCTCCCCTCTCTGCACGGATTCGATCTCTGGGCGGAAATCAACTTCCCGTCCAACCATCCAACGCGCCAGGTCAGCCTTGGTTGAATCAGCTGTTTGAAAAGTACCGACCTTCTTCCCATCCCGCAGCACAGAGACCCGGTCGCTAATGTCAATTACCTCATGTAGTTTGTGAGAAATGAAAATCAGCGCGTGGCCATCCTGCGCCATCTCTCTGATAATCACAAAAAACTCATCCACTTCCTGGGGAGTCAGCACCGCTGTTGGCTCATCAAGAATCAGCAGGGCGGCACCCCGGTAAAGAGCCTTAATGATCTCCACCCGCTGTTGTTGGCCCACGGAAAGCTGCCAGATATACGCCCCGGGATCTATATCCAGGCCGTAAATCTTTGCCAGGTCGAGAATCCTATTTGACACCTTCTCCAGGTCAGTCAGCGGCTCCCGAGATGACTTCAACCCAAGCGCGACATTTTCAGCGACGGTCAGCGATTCAACCAACATAAAATGCTGGTGGATCATGCCAATCCCATTGTTGATCGCGTCGGTAGGAGATTGAATGTTGACTTCCAGATCGTTAAGCAGAATTCGCCCTTCATCGGGCCGATACATACCGTAGAGGACCTTCATCAAGGTGGTTTTGCCCGCTCCATTCGAAAAATCTACCCGGTCATTTGCGAGCACACCGGGAAACCGTTTTGTTATTCCTTGCATTTCCAGATGATCGATCCGGGTATGGCCTGAAGGAAGGATATTTGTTTCTTGCATAGTTGATCCTTAGAAAAATAGTTGGTTATGAACACCGCTCAAATTCAGAACTGTTCTGATTCTGAGAGCTGTTCACAAATGCTCCTCTGCTCTCCTTTTTGCCCGCCAGTTTCAAGAATGATAACTTCCGGGCCCTGCCCCGGGAAGATCATTCCCGGAACAGGGCACTCAGAATTCAGTTTTACTGACCTAGTTCAATGCTGATGCTGCCGTCCATAATGCCCTGGGCGGTCGTATCCGCTAATTCTTGAACATCGGCTGGCAGTTCAAAGTCTGGATTGTATTCCAGGACCTCGCCGCCGTTGGCCAGGTCAATCACAAAGGATTCGCCGCCCAAGTTGCCGTCGGCGATCTTGGTGACGATGTCTTTCAAGATAACTTCCCAGTGGTAGACCTGGTTGGCAACCACATTGGCAGGAGCGAGACCAGTCTGGTTTGACTGGGTGCCGAACCACAGGGCATCGTTCTCTTCCGCAACACCGATCGCGCCCACAACCATCTGGGCAGTTCCGGTCAGGACATCTGCACCGGCTGCGATATGGGTATTAGCAGCTTCAGACGCCAGAGCGACATCAGAGAAGGAGCCAATGTAGTTCACATTCACCTGGACGTCCGGTTTGGTCGCTTCTGCGCCAGCCACAAAACCATCCACGTAAAGTTTGGCATCGCCGGTCTCGATCGGACCCACCACACCCAGCACACCGCTTTCTGACAGGCTGGCTGCAATCACACCATTGACGTAGCCGCCTTCCTGGGAAGCTGCTTCGTACGCGAAGATATTGTCAATCCCGAAGGTATCGACGGTTGTTCCCCAGGCAAAGCTG
>JARROG010000305.1:0-5248 GCA_037384185.1 Anaerolineales bacterium
GACATTTCCAGTCTCTCCAGGATTGGCCGAAAAGATGTTATGCCCCACACCTTTTTTGAGCTGCTCCGGTCCATCCCCCTCCACAACCGGGACATCCTGATTGATCTTTGGGATCTGGAGCCTGATGGCATGTTTAGGACCCGGCGTGGGTATTGGAACCTCCCAATAGGACTGCACTACCGGGCGCAGGTGGGAAGGGATCTCCTCAATATTCGGTTTGCTGCCTCCGGGTGAATTAGGCGGTGTATGGCCGCCAGGCAGGACGACCGCTTTGATCAGCGGAGTAGGCGTGAGGGTCGGCTGTTCTAGAGCTAGAGAGACTTCCATGTTCAATTGATGCAGGATATCAAGTCCATTAAAAAGGACAAAGACCAGACCGACCACTGCCAGGATCTCGACCGCTAAAAGGAAACCATCCACTACCCGCTTCTTTCTACGTTTCGTTTCCTGTTCAGGATCCAGAGGTTCCTCGCCCACAGGATATTTTGTTCGCAGGTCATCCCAGGTAGGCTCTTCATCTTCATTGACTAACCGAACAATCCGACCGGTTTCCCGGTAGCGCTCTATGCGCTCATGCCTGCCTGACCGCTGTTTTTCGATCAGCAGCCGCCGGAGTTCCTGAATGCTTAGATCTCTGGGGTCAATTTTCCTTGCCACACCAAGATTATAATCGGGCTTATTCCAGATGCCAAGTCAGAGGGATTTCTTGCACACTTCTTATACTCGAATTTCCCTCACCTTGTCCTCTGAATGTTGTTTTTCCATGTATAATATCCCAATTGTGTCAGGGAAACTTCGCCAGCCAATGAAAAACAAAAGCCTCTCTTTTCTGCTTTCCGACAGCAAATTCCTGGTCAAATTGTTCAAGCTTGCCAGCCCGATCATGCTTCAGCAGTTGATCTTTTCTTCTCTGGGAATGGTTGACACATTGATGATCGGCCAGCTTGGAGATAGCGCAGTAGCTGCAGTGGGTATTGCAAATCAGGTTTTTTTCCTGGTCACCCTGCTATATTTTGGCGTTACCAGCGGTTCAGCGATTTTCACTGCTCAATATTGGGGGCAGAAGGATATTCCCCGCATCAATCAGGTCCTTGGATTGAGCCTGGTGATCAGCCTGGCAGGTGGCGGGATCTTCGCCTTGGCAGCCCTGTTTGTTCCGGCAGGAATCATGGGGATCTATACCAAAGATCCAGCAGTGATCTGGCAGGGAAGCAGCTATCTGCAGGTGATCGCTCTCAGTTATTTTCTTACTGCAGTAACCTACAGCTATTCGGCAATCCTCCGCAGCATTGAGCAGGTTCGGCTGCCGATGTTCGTCAGCCTGATCGCACTCAGCCTGAATACACTCTTGAATTTCGGCTTGATCTTTGGAAATTTTGGTTTACCTGCCCTGGGAGTGAAGGGGGCAGCCTATGCTACTCTGATTGCCCGTCTGGTCGAGACGGGATTGACTGTGAGCCTGGTTTACTTTCAAAAACTACCTCTTGCAGCTCGATTGCAGGAGCTGTTCCGGTGGGATCGGATCCCATTCCTGAAATTCTTCCGCACGACCCTACCAGTAATCCTCACGGAGATCATCTGGTCCCGCTCACATCAGTACAGAATCGATTGCTGCATATAACATCGCTCTGACCCTGGATCGGCTAGTATTTGTGATCTTCATCGGCCTGGCACATGCCTGCGCGATCATGATTGGCAACCAAATTGGCACTGGCGACACGGAGGCTGCCTCCATTTATGGGAAAAAATATATGTTAATTGGTTTGATCGGCGCTGCATTTTCTGGTCTGCTGATCCTTCTATTGAAGAATCCTATCCTGTCGCTTTACAGAGTCACTCCGCAAACTCTGGATTTTGCCAATCGTATCCTGATAGTGATGGTCTTATCACTCCCTATCCGCTCCCTAAATCTGATCGTACTGATTGGGATTCTCCGCAGCGGAGGGGACACAATCTATGCCATGCTGATCGATGCAGGCATAATCTGGGTCATTGGCGTTCCTATGGCAATGCTGGGCGCCTTTGTCCTGAATCTCCCGGTATACCTGGTTTACGCCCTGGTGATGGCCGAAGAGATCACAAAACTCGTGCTGGGGCTGATAAGATTCTTCCAGGGCCGCTGGGCGCATACTCTAACCGCACCAGCCTGAGTGATCTCTCCAATTCAAAAGGTCGTGCTAAAATCAAATCAGAGCAAATACAGGGAGAAACATCGCATGGATCCAAGGACCCAAAATCTAGCCAAAATCCTTGTTCATCACTCAGCCAGGATCAAACCAGTCGACCGGGTAGCTATTGAAGCGACCACTGCTGCAGAGCCGTTGGTACGAGCCCTCTACCGCGAGATCTTATCCGCAGGTGGTCACCCTTACCCCCTCCTGAAAATCCCCAGCCAGTATCGAGAGCTTCTAACCTACGGAAATGATGAGCAAATAGCTCATGTAGACCAGCTCCGTCGCCAAGCATATCAGGAATTTGAGTCACGCATCCGCATTTATTCCTCCACTGACCCGCAAGAATTAAGTGGATTTCCAAGCAGCAAACAAGCTCTCTTTCAACAATCCTCATCACCGATTTTGAAAACCCAGCTGGAACGGGGAGCAAGAGACGAATTCAAATGGGTAACCACGCTTTACCCTACAGAAGCATATGCTGCGCAAGCAGCAATGACATTGGAGCAGTTCCAGGATTTTGTTTACGGCTCGTGCCTGGCAGACCGGGATAATCCGGTCCGAATCTGGCAGGAGATCAAAGAAGACCAGGCCGTTAGAATGAAACTCTTTCACGGTCATGATCTGGTCAAGTTACAGGGCCCGAATATCGACCTGGAACTCTCAATAAAAGATCGTAAATTTATAAATTGCTATGGGGTCAACAATATGCCGGATGGAGAGATATTTACCGGTCCTATCTAATCCTCCCTGAACGGTTGGGTGCGTTATACCTACCCTGCTGTATATTCCGGTGTGCTGGTTAAAGGCGTGGAACTCGAATTCGAAAACGGCAGGGTGATCCGGGCTTCCGCCCAGGATCAGGAGGAGTATCTCTTGAGACTTTTAGACTCCGATCCAGGAGCGCGCTACGCTGGTGAATTCGCAGTGGGAACAAACACCCACATCCAGCAGTTCACGGGCAATATCCTCTTCGATGAGAAAATTGGCGGAACCATTCACATTGCTCTGGGGTCCGGTTATCCAGAAACTGGTAGTGAGAACGTGAGTGCCATTCACTGGGACATGATTTGTGATATGCGGGAAGATTCATCCATCCAGGCAGATGGCGAACTGATTTATAAAAATGGTGAATTCATCATCTAGAAAACCAGTCAGCATCTGATCAAAAGGAGTAAGCATGCCCGATCGAGAAATCCTTGATGCCCTGCCCAAAGAGACATTGATCGACATGCTGGAAGACCAGGCAAAAAATTGGCTGGCCCATGATGGCTTATGGTTCCAGGCTGTCGAGCGCCGCTTTGGAATGGAAAATGCCATCGAGCTTGATAAACAAGCCTGGATCCTTTTTACCCAAATTGAAGCAAAACGGATCATGAAGCTGCACGGCATCCAATCCGGTGGGGGCATCCCTGCTTTGAAAAAAGCTCTTCAGTTTAGATTATATGCCCGGCTAAACGAACAGACCTTATTAGAGATTGATGAAAAACAGCTCCGGTTTGAAATGAACGACTGCCGGGTGCAAAGCGCCCGGGCCCGCAAGGGGCTGGATGATTTTCCATGCAAGCCAGTGGGGCTGGCTGAATACGCATATTTTGCGCACACCATCGATCCCCGGATCCGGACAACAGTTCTCAGCTGTCCACCAGATCCTCATCCAGCCAACTATTACTGCGCCTGGCTGTTCACGTTGGAAGACAGCCCGCTTGCCCTGGAGGAGCTTCCCTGACAGAGAGTGTTGAACAAAAACCTGCCGCGCACAATAAAAAAATCCTGAACGATCGTTCAGGATTTTATATTTAGAGTCCATGCCCTGTTAACCCCTGCGAACCGCGATGACATCTTCTTTCGTAATAAAGGCGTTTTCATCGATTTTCAGCACCAGATCCTGGAAATCCTCGACTTGATTCCGGCGGATACTGCTGGTGATCACTGACACCATGCCGTCTTTGCCCCTGGCTGGAATTTCAGTTACCGCATAATTATGTTCCCGCAGGGATTCCAGGATCGCTGCTCCCCACCTGGGACTGATGACCCGCATCTCAGCAAATCCAATTGCTATTTTGTCTTCGATGAACATGCCAACTACATTCCCGGTTGCAAATCCACCCGCATAAACTAAAACATTCATGAAGTTGTTGATATCCGACAATACAAAGGCGAAAGTGAGCACCCAGATCACCGAATTGAAGAAACCCAGCAGCCACACCAGGAACTTATTGCTGCGCATGGTGAAAATAACACGCAAAGTATCCAGTGTGGTTGCAATTACTCGCACCAAAAAGATAAACAGGGCGATCAGGAGAGCTTGAGTACTGAATTCAAAGGTAAACATAATTTTGAGCTCGCTTGCTGGTTCTACTCTTTCCCATCCAACAGTTTAAAATACATGTCATGGGCATATGCTTTCACCATTCTGCGCATGCTGAACTCCGGCGCTAGCGTTCGAATGGATTCTTTTACCTTGGCAATCCATTTTACCCGCTCCTCAATCCATTTTACCAGCATCGAGGAATTAGCCAGACCACCGGTGAGACAGATCAGATCAATTTTGCCCTTTAAAACAGTGGCAACAGCACCAATTTCCTTGGCCACCTGATAGGCACTTCCCTCGAAGATTAACCGATATTCTATGTTGCCATTCTGGACTTCCTTTTCCACATGCTTCATGTCATGATCACCCAGATAGGCAACCACACCCCCATGGCCGGTTATCAATTTTTTCATTTCCGAATAGGTATATTCACTGGAGAAGCATGCCTTAACCAGATCACCTACCGGTACTCCCCCGGACCGTTCCGGAGAATACGGGCCGTCGCCATCGAGACCATTGTTGACATCAATCACCCGACCATTTTGATGAGCGCCTACGGTAATTCCTCCTCCTAAATGGGCAACAATGATATTGGAATCCCAATAGCTCTTTCCAATATCACTTGCTGCCTGTCGTGCCACTGCCTTTTGATTCAACGCATGAAAAATGCTTCGGCGCTGGATAAGGGGCATTCCGGAAAGCCGGGCCAGTTCCTGCAATTCATCTACGACAACGGGATCAACAATATAAGCTTCACATCCTC
>JARROG010000306.1:0-2504 GCA_037384185.1 Anaerolineales bacterium
AAATCCGCCACCGAGTTGGCAAGCGAAATTCGGAGCGGCGAGATCACCTCCCTTGATCTTCTCAACCTCTACCTCAACCGCATAGAGCGTTATAATAACGAAATCAATGCAGTCGTAGCTTTAGATATCGCTGCAGCCCGGGCGCGAGCAGCGGAAGCAGACAAAGCGCTTGCTCAAGGCAAGATATGGGGGCCTCTTCATGGCCTTCCGATGACTGTTAAGGATGTCTTTGAAGTGGTGGGCATGCCCGCAACGTCGGGTGACCCTACTCTCAAAGACTACATTCCGACTCGTAATGCGATAGCTGTACAACGCCTTATCGATGCAGGTGCAATAATATTTGGTAAAACGAACGTTCCATTCCATGCGTTGGATATTCAAACCTACAACGAAATCTATGGTACGACTAATAATCCGTGGGATTTATCAAGGACTCCAGGCGGTTCATCAGGCGGTTCGGCCGCGGCCCTTGCTGCGGGATTCACTTCTCTCGAACTGGGGAGCGATATCGGAGGGTCCCTCCGTAATCCAGCCCACTATACAGGGGTTTTCGGACATAAACCTACCTTTGGAGTCGTTCCGAGATATGGACATATACCGCCTATGCCCGGTCGAGTTCCTCAACACGTAATGCCAGGGATTCCCCTCTTCGTAGTCTGACCTCTTGCTCGTAGTGCCGATGATTTAGCGTTAGCTTTAGAAGTTTTGACGACTCCAAATAGTACGGACGATAGCGCGAACAGACCAGAACTTTTGCCACCGCGAAAGCGGCGATTCAAAGATTATCGGGTTGCGGTGTGGTTTACAGATTCCTATCCAGCAGCTCACCGATCAGATCTCCCCAGCTTTGGCCCTTCTCCGGCTCTCCCAGGACCTGGCGGCAGAGCTCCTGGTTGAACTCTTCCAGCAGAGAGGTTCGCAGCAGGAAATCCTGCATGGCAGGAGGCTGCCGATCCAGCACCTGTTGAGCCAGGTAGTCATAGAGATCGATCCCGGCAGCCTTGATCGTCCGGCCCTGCCCGTTGAGGCCTTGCTGGGTGCCCTCAGCTGATAACAGCAAGCCGGTGATCCAACCCTCGCTTTCTTGTACCAGCCTTTCCGCCTCCTGGTTGGTGACTTCCTGACGATACTTGATACGGTATAGATCACGAACTTCTTCCGGAAGGAAGACCAGTTCATCAAAACTCAATCCCTTGACGAAGGATCGCCCTACCATGAGCGGTAAATCGGGCAAGCTGATCAAGGAGCGGGAGGCAATCACCAGATGGCAGTTCTCGTCCACTGCCTGGATAAAATTATTCACAAAACGGTTCACAACCGGGCTGTGGTCAATCAGATGGAAGTCATCCAGCACCAAGGCAAAATGCTCTCCAACATGGTCATAAAGATCGTTGACAACCGTTCGCAGCACCTGCTCCTCATCCAGTTCTCCACCCTCCTGCTCGATCAGCAAGGAACTGCTGGCTGCCCCAAACTCCGGGAATACCTGGCGAATGGCGGCCACAAAATAGTGCAGAAAGCGCAACGGGTCTTCATCCAGCGGGTCGATCGCCAGCCAGCAAAAAGGATATTCCGTCTGGTCTGCCAGATCTACCAGCAGCGAGGTCTTCCCATAGCCGGCAGGGGCTGTGATCAAGGTCAGCCGGTATTCCAATAGATCGTCCAGCATATCCAGGAGGCGCGGTCGCCTGAGCAGGCCTTGATGCCGGCGGGGGAGAATGACCTTGGTCCGGGTGATAGGATAATTCATCGAGCTTTTTTCCTGTGTTCTTCCTGGATTTTCAAATGCAGGATACCAGTATTATATATGGAATAACATTCCGCAACAGAAAACCCCTCTCCAGGACTAATACTCCTCAATTTAAGGGTATTTGGGGGATAATTTTTTCACCGCGACTGACTAAGCTGTAAGGTTCTTTATAGGGACTTATAAGGTAAAAAATATATGGTAAACTCAATTGAGAGTTCCACAAGGAGTTTCGTATATGGCAACCTCCAGAGCAGAAGAGATGGTCAAGCGGCTGAGGGAGATGCAGTCCGCTACACCGGAGATTGAGGCCTCAGCGGTCGTATCAGTTGACGGACTCACGATGGCTTCCGCCCTGCCCAACGATGTCGAAGAAGACCGGGTATCAGCGATGTCTGCTGCCATGCTCAGCCTTGGCGAACGGATTGCCACGGAACTCAGCAGGGGCTCACTGGATCAGGTATACATCCATGGGGATGACGGCTACGTGATCCTTTCCGCAATTGGAACTGAAGCTGTGCTGACCGCGCTGGCCAAGGAAAAAGCCAAGCTGGGCTTGGTGTTCCTGGAAATGCGCCGGGCAGCTGAGGACCTGGCAAAATTTGTCGAGTCCTGAGTTCAGCTCAGGCCCAAAACTAACACCGCGGGGAGGACTGGCAGACCAGGTCCTCCCCTCTCCACTTAAAATAGGGAACTTTTCCAACCAAATGGGATCCGGGGATGGAATATGAAAACAAAGTACATTTTTTTGACCGGG
>JARROG010000307.1:0-3167 GCA_037384185.1 Anaerolineales bacterium
TCGATTACGAGGACCTCTCGCCAGAACCTGTAGAACTCCCTCCCCGCCAACAGGATCCTGGTTACCGCCGGCCTCCAATTACCAGCCAGAAATGGGTTCCAGCGCTGTACGGCACGAATTCATTTGAAGAAGGATAGATCTCTGGAGGCCAGCCGCTTACTCATCCGCCCCCTGCAGCCGGACGATTGGCAGCGGATCACCCAGATCCACGATGCAGCCCGTCCCGACGAATTGGCCGGATCCTGCGATCCCAGAGCGTTTGTACCGCTGGCAGAGGATCCTGAATTTGAGGATTTAAAAAAATGCCAGATTCTGGTGGCTATTCTGGAGAGAGAATTGGTTGGTTTCGTGGGGATAGATAACGAATATCTGGGCTGGTTGTATGTTGATCCAGAATCCTATGGACAGGGAATCGGCAGAAAATTGCTCCAGGCAGGGCTGAAGCTCGTATCCGGAACAGCCTGGACTATCGCCCTGGCAGGGAATACCCGGGCAGTAAGACTTTATGAGAGCGAAGGCTTTCAGGAAACCAGCCGTTTTCAGAGCGATAACGCTGGATATCCCTGCACCTGCCTGAGGTTGGAACTGCAGACCTAGCTACACTGATCCATTTCGCTGAGAACTGCGTCGGGGAGAGATCTGGGATAAGATCATCCCGCTTAACATCAATCCACAACCCATCAGCGCCCGGGGAGATAATCCCTCTCTCAGGATCAACCAACCCAGGAAAGCCGCAAAGACAGATTCCAGGCTCAGGATGACCGCAGCCGGCGTCGGTCTAGCAGATTGCTGGGCGACAATCTGAAGTGTATAAGCGATCCCGATCGAAATGGCTCCCCCATAGATGATCGGCCAGAATGCTTCCTTTAGTTGTTCCAGCGCCAATACCTCCAGCTGCAGCCCGACCAGAAAACTGGCAAGAGAAGTGAACAGCGATTGCACAAAAGACAACTTGAAGGGATCAATGCGGGGCGCAAACTGAGCCATGAGCTGGACATGACAAGCCCAGAATAGGGCTCCAACCAGCACAAACCCATCTCCCCGGGCAAATTGCAATCTCCCAGTGGCGCTGAGCAGGTACATGCCGGTCAGGGCTAAAAAAGCACCCACCCAGCTGGTGAAAGGAGCCCGATCTCCCCACAGCATTCCCAGGAGAGGCACAAAGATCACATACAAACCGGTGATGAAACCCGCTTTCCCAGCTGTGGTATATACCAGTCCCAACTGCTGGAAAGTCGCTCCCCCAAAGAGGAGCAGCCCGGCACCAGACCCGACGATGAGTGCTTGTTTCCACTCAGCATTCATTTCCCCCTTCGGGTCCCTACGTAGAACAAAGAGCGGCAGCAAGATCAGAGCGCCCAGCAGGAACCGGATGGCATTAAACAAAAAAGGTCCCATGAACTGCATGCCCTGGCGCTGGGCGACAAATCCCCCACCCCAGATTGCTGCGGTTACCAAGAGCAGGATATTTGACTGGAAGGGTTCCCTTTTAATTCCAGAAGTGTTACCGATTTTCATTCCACCAAGTATACCCCAACCATCCTATGGCCCTTGCACAGCTCACACCCCTGGAATATCATCTTAGGAGATCAGCAAGTCCAATCACTGCCTTGAGGAGCTCTTGATGAATGTCCTGCAGCAGATCCACGCCCACCGCTCGATCCGGAAATACAAGCCGGACCCAATCCCTGAAGAACTGCTCACTGAGATCTTAGAAGCGGGTATCCGCACCTCATCTTCCGGCAATATGCAGTCCTATTCCATTATCGTCACAACTGACGACGACCTCCGCCAGGCTCTTTACCAGGCCCACATGCAGCAGAGAATGGTCCTCGATGCGCCGGTGTTCTTGACCTTCTGCGCGGATTTCCATCGTATGCGCCGCTGGCTGGAACTCCGCGAAGCGCCGGATAATTTCGACAATTTTTTCAGTTTCATGGTCGCTGCTATCGATGCTGTGCTGGCATCCCAGACAACCGCGCTGGCAGCTGAGTCCCGCGGATTGGGACTGTGCTACCTTGGAAGCACTCTGGCGAATGCGGACCGCATCGGAGAGATCCTCGAACTGCCCAACTCTGTAGTTCCGGTTGTGGGTTTTTCGCTGGGATATCCGGCCCAGGATCCCGACCTGCGGGACCGCCTGCCGCTCTCGGGCATTGTACATCAACAGACTTACCATCAGAGTAACGATGAGGAGATTCTGGATATCTACAAGGACCGGGAGATCAAGGGGTGGGAGCGCTACATGAAATCTTCCTGGCTGCGGGAACAAGTCGAGAAACATCAGGTCGAAAATTTAGCCCAGCTATATACCCGTGTTAAATACACTCGCGAAACACATCAGGAATATTCCACCCGGCTGTTGGAATATCTTGCCAACCAGGAATTCGGAAGGCAGTATTCCAGTCAATATTAAGTGGAGACAAAATGATCAGAATGGTACAATGCCACCATTATTTCAAATCAGCGGTAATAAATGATTTCAGAGAATTTTCAGGAGCTGGTGAAAAGTAAGTACGGCATCAACGTCACCGAAAACAACCAGGAGGCTGTTAAAAACGCTGAAATCGTTCTCCTGGCTGTCAAACCCCAGGTCATCCAGGAGGTTTTCCAGAGCTTGAAAGGCAAGGTGCCATCAAAAAGCCTGGTTTTCTCAATTGTTGCTGGAATGCCGATCAGCACCCTTCAGAAAGGTTTAGCGCATAAAGCGGTCATCCGCGCTATGCCCTTCGGCCGGGCGAGTCCTACCTCTACGAATTCGAGATCCGCAACCGGGCCGGCACCTATTGGTACCACCCCCATCCCCACGGCCGCACCGGGCCCCAGGTCAACCAGGGGCTGGCAGGTCTCTTCATCGTCTCCGACGCGGAAGAGCGCACCGCCGGCCTGCCCGACGGCGAAAGCGACATCGCCCTGGTCATTCAGGACCGCACCTTCGGGCCGGACAACCAGATTGTCTACCTCTCCGGGAGCGGGATGGAACGGATGACCGGCTTTCTGGGCGACCGCATCCTGATCAACGGCCGGCCCGATTTCACGCTGCCGACCGCCGCCGGCCCTCATCGTCTGCGGCTGCTCAACGGCTCCAACGCGCGCATCTATCGGCTGGCCTGGGCGGACGGCCGACCGCTGACCGTCATCGGTACGGACGGCGGCCTGCTGGCAAG
>JARROG010000308.1:0-3606 GCA_037384185.1 Anaerolineales bacterium
TGACTAGCCCTAGCCACGCCGCCCAGTCAATGGGTGTTGCAAAGTAGTGAGGCATTAGCTTTTCAAGCCCTTCAGGGTTCATCAGCCCCAAACTGACCTAAGCACTTTCGACTAGTCTAAAAGGACTCTCGGCAATCGAGTATCAAGGTCGGATCACGCGCATTCTACTGGAGGTGCTATGGATCTCGCAACCACCCTGGAAGGGTTCCGTATCAACTGGAGTGTCAAAGGGTATTCCCCAGCGACCATCAAGACCTACCTGAGCTGCTTGAAGAAACTCACCGGATTTTTGGGAGATTGACCTGGAGACCATCACCACGGAACACCGATACAGCCGCCTAAAGTAGAGGCGGCGATCACTGGCTTGTAATTTCTTGATTAAGTCTCCCCTGTTTGGTAAAATAACCTTCGCTTCAACAAGCGGGTGTGGCCAAGTGGTAAGGCATTAGCTTCCCAAGCTAACATTCACGGGTTCGAATCCCGTCACCCGCTCTTTTCATCCCATAAGACAGCGTAGATGAAGAAAGCCCTTTTCGTGACTGAAAAAGGGCTTTTGTTTTACAGCGGTCATTGAAGATGAAATCAAATTGGATCGAAGCTATAGCCAGTCCCCCTCACATTGCTGACCCACCCGGCAGTCCCGGGAAAGGCGGTCAGCTTCTTTCTGAGCCGGCTGACCATGGGGCGCAGGATTTCCGGCGCTTCATTCTCCTCCACCTGGATCCCCTGCACGAGGTGAACTAATTCGCTGTGGGTTAAAACCCTGCCCCGATTTTCCAGGAAGATCCCCAGCAAGTTGCTTTCCGTTGGTGTCAGGCTGACTCGCTGATTTCCACGCCAGATCTCCCGGCGTTCCAGATCGACCTGGATCCCACCCGGCAGGTTAACCACTCTGCGGGCCGGAAGCGACTCTGTCTCGATGCCTTCCAGATTCTTCAGCTTCTCCAGGGAGGACTCCAGCTGTTCCAGCAAGATCTGCTTCCGCACCCGGTCCTCCTTTTCAGAAAGTACCCTGCAAATCGAGTTTAGCAGGTCCTCCACAGGATACGGCTTGATGAAAAAATCCTTAACCCCCAGGCGCAGCGCCAATATAGCGGATTCCAGGGATCCGTAACCGGAGATGATGATCACATTGGTATTGGGACGCTGCTTGCGGATTTGCTCCATCACCTGAGCCCCATCCATTCCCGGCAGCCGAATATCCAGAAGTACGAGGTCATACTCACTGGCCTTGACTACAGACAGGCCTTCCTCTCCGCTGGAAACGCTATCCACCAGGTAATTTTCAGCCCGCAGCAGCTCTCCCAGTGATTCCCGCACGCCAGGATCATCGTCGATTACCAATATTTTCGCTGTCATGAAAATCGTCCCATTGGGAGGTCTTCATGACAGCCTGCTGGACAGCGCCGTAGCACTGAAAAAAGAATGGCAAGAAGGTGGGAATCCCCCCTTGCTGAAGAACAAAGTATTGGCGATGATCTTCCAGAAACCAAGCTTGAGGACACGGGTATCTTTCGATATGGCCATGCGCCACCTGGGGGGCGACGCCCTCTACCTTTCGCCAGCAGAGATCGGACTTGGTAAGCGGGAATCGATTGCGGATGTTGCCCGGGTGGTATCTGGCTATGTTGACGCTATCATGGCCCGAGTGTTTGACCACGCCCACGTTCTGGAGCTGGCAATATGGGCGGATATCCCGGTGATCAACGGGCTGAGCGATTACAACCATCCTTGCCAGGCGGCTGCGGATGCGCTGACCATTCAGGAGAATTTCGGCAGTTTGAAAGGACTCAACGTCACTTTCATCGGGGACGGCAACAACGTGGCTGTGTCCTTGATGCATATCTGCACCAAACTGGGTGCTAACTTCACGATCGCTCATCATGAAGGCTACGGTCTGGAGCCGGATGCCCTGGCCCTGGCCGAAAGTTTTGCGGCCGCCAGCGGGAGCGGAATCAAGGAGATCATCGACCCTGTCGAAGCGGTGAAGCATGCCCAGGTGATCTACACCGATACCTGGGTATCTATGGGCCAGGATGACGAAGCTGCCCGTCGGAAATCGGTATTTCCCCCTTATCAGGTCAATCAGCAGCTGCTGGAGAAGGCTGCCAAGGACGCCATCGTTATGCACTGCCTGCCAGCCCACAGAGGAGAGGAGATTACCAACGAGGTCGCTGATGGACCGCAAAGCCGACTTTTCCCGCAAGCGCATAACCGCCTGCATGCCCAGAAAGCCATTTTGGTCAAACTATTAGCCTGAAGCAAACGCCGAGGTGCACTTCATGAACATCTGCATACCAAAAGAACGCCGGGATTCCGAATATCGGGTGGGGCTTACTCCGGCAGGAATTAAACTGCTCACCCAGCAGGGCCATACCTGTTTTGTAGAAAAAGATGCGGGGTTAGGGAGCGGTTTTCCCGATCATACCTACCAGAAGGCGGGCGCAACCATTGTCTACAGCGGTGAAGAGGTTTACAAACGAGCTGACTTAATCCTCAAGGTATCCAGACCGATCAAGGAAGAATACGGCTGGATGCCGGAAGGTCTGGCTATCATGGGCTTCCTGCATCTCTCCGCCGGCTGGGTGAAAAAGGTTGACGCCCTGCTCGAAAAGAAGGTCACCGCTATCGGCTATGAAATCATACAGGACCCGGACGGCAGCCTGCCTGTCCTGACCCCGCTCAGCCATTTAGCCGGCCGGATGATCCCTCAGGTCGCCGCTATCTTCGCTCAGAACAATTATGGGGGTATCGGCTTCGCCCTTTCCGGTGTGCCGGGAATTCCTGCAGCCGATGTAGTCATCCTGGGAGCGGGCACAGTAGGACGCAGTGCAGCCAGGGCTTTCCTGGGGTTGGGTGCCAACGTTTTCATGCTTGACAACTCCTTAAAAGTCCTCCAGCAGATCGATCAGGAATTTGCCGGCAGGGTGAACACCCTGGTTTCTTACCCATTCAATCTCCGGAAAGTGTGCTCATTTGCGGATGGATTTGTGGGCGCCGTATTGGTACCAGGAGCCCCGTCGCCAGTGGTTGTCACCCGGGAAATGGTCAAAGAGCTGCACAGTCATGCCATCATCATTGACTGTTCAATCGACCAGGGCGGCTGCATCGAGACCAGCCGGCCCACCACCCACAGCAACCCAACCTACCTGGAAGAGGACGTTATCCATTACTGTGTGCCCAACATGACCGGCGTGCTGGGACGGACGGCAACGCACGTGATGAGCAATGCCATCTGGCCTTACGTTTCCCAGGTGGCAGAATTGGGCATCGAGCAAGCCATTCAGCAGAATCCAGCCCTTCAAAATGCCGTCTATACCACCAAAGGAAAGATCGTCAACCCGGTTTACCAGGCCGCCCTGGAGGGCAGAAAATAGCCATGAGTTGGATAGAACAATACCAAAGTAAAGTCGTCAGCGCGGCGGAAGCTGTCAAAGCAGTCAAATCCGGAGATCGGATCTTCCTGACCGGGAACTGCTCTGTTCCTAAAACCATCCTGGCCGCCCTGGTGGATCGGGCCCAGGAATTAGAGAATGTCGAGATCAACCAGGCATTGACCGTAGGGTCAGCCGATTATGTCAGCCCGGAAATGGAAGGGCATCTGCG
>JARROG010000309.1:0-3149 GCA_037384185.1 Anaerolineales bacterium
GTGACCGTGAGGGTGAGCTCCGTGGTGGTCACCTCGTAACCGCTGTCCCGGATCGCGGTACCGACACCCCGCTCATTGTTATAAGCCGCGGCGGTATCAATGCTCCGGTAGCCGGTCTTCAGCGCAGCCCGGACCGCCTCTTCCACCTCCGACCCATCATCAATCTTAAAAGTGCCAAAGCCCAACCAGGGCATCTTGATTCCGTTGTTCAAGATCGCGCTATCAGTGATGCTTTTAACCATCCTGCTAACCTCCTTGCTACCTAAAAATAAACTTGCTGATGTCCTGCTATTATAGTATTTTACAGCAAACGCCCGTGTTCGGAACAGGACCGGGTAATAGCCTCTTTGACAGCCGGGGTATCACCCTGGATTTCCAATTCTAAGGTGGTCAGGAAGATCGCTTCTGATTGAATGTGTTCTGGAAAACCGCCCCTACTGCCCGAAGTGACCGGTCTGCCCGGACTGCCAGCAGGGAATGTTCCCAGGGCGCTTTGCGCTGATCCCCCAGGATCCCGCGCACGGCGGATTCGGCGCTCGCCGCAGCTCCCTCCGCCATCATCAAGCCGGCCGGCTTCATGCCGTCCCCTACCATCCACAATCCTTGATCCGCATAAAGCTGCTCCCTGAGATCTCTGCCTTGCGAGGCCCAGTTGACCGGGAAGGACGCCGGGAATTGAGAGCTGCCCAGGATCTCGCAGTTCTCAAAATCGCTTCCGAACAGCTGCCGCCAATCCTCCAGCGCCAATTGGAACTCGCTGCGCCAATCCGCCCCGTCGGGGATCACCTGATGGCTGATGAGCAGATGTTTTCCAGGAGGAGCCAGATCCGGATCCAGATTGCTGGCCTGGAGAATACCGGCAATTCGCCGTGTGTCCAGGCAGAACATGATCCCGTCCTGGTCGACCAGGCTTTTCGGGCTGAGAACCTGGATCTTAAGTCCGATCGCCGGTTGGGGAGGCGCCTGTCGACCCTGTACTCGATGTTCCGCTGGCGGTCAAAGAGCACTGCGCCGCTGACCCTGCCCTCCTTAAGGATCAGCTGCTGGACCCGGGTGTACTGGCGGATCTCGACGCCAGCTCTCCTGGCGGCCAATCCCAGCTGGCGGGAAACCTCGCGGGCACCTCCCCGGGGTACACCGGGCACCCCGTACTTGAAGATCATCTCCGTAACTTTTCGCCCCTCAGAGTAAGGGAGCTCACGGATCGTGGTGGAGAGAGAAAACTGGCAGAACCGGTCATAGACGGCTATCGCCTCTGCTGACATTCTCAGCGATTCCAGCCAATCTCCGTAGGACCCCTGGAAATCCTTGACGAACCAGGACAGGAGCAGCCCTTTGACAGCCAGGACCCGTTCCCTGAAGGTCCTGAAGGCTTTGAGCACCTGAAACGGGTTATGGGCAATGATCTGTTCGCCATTGAGGTGAAAAGAGGCAAAGACCCGTGGTTTGGAGATCTCCAGCTCGACCCCCGAGCGCCGGAGCGCTTGCGAAAAAGGACCCTTGTCCCCGTGGGGAATGGTATGAAAGGCGCCGGTCGGGATCTCGATCTCCCCCACTTTAAAACCCGAAAACCGACCGCCCAGGAAGCTCAGTTTCTCAGCCAGCAGCACCCGTTTGCCGGCCCGGGCCAACCGGCAGGCAGCCAGCAGTCCGCCCATCCCGGCGCCGATGACCAGCACATCATAGGTACTGGGCTCAGCCATCTGCAGCCCCCTGGTATTTCCGGAGGGGCTGGCGGACAGGCAGAATGACCTCGATCGGGCAGACGAAAACACATCTGCCGCACTCGATACACAGCCCGGGATGGACAGCTGCGACAGCGTTCTCAAAAGTAATGCAGCCTTCCACCGGGCAGATGTATTTACACCACTGGCAGGCAATACAGGAGGCCTCAATCTTGAGGTAGGGAACCTGGCCGCTGATCGATTTCACTTTCACTCTACCCCCAGAAGATCACTGCTTGATCATTGGGAGCTTTCACTTTCAGCGCTGGACAGTTTTCGCCGGCGGATTTCCATCACAGGATAGAAGACCGCGATCACAACCATCATCGCTGCCACGAATCCCGTGTACCAATTGGCGAGGCTTGCCTTGAAATCAGCTGTGTTCAGGAAGATCGCGACCACCACCAGCAGGTGCCAGATCATGATGCTTTCCAGGGCAACCTTCCACCCGCTCCAGCGGGATTCGGTCGACAATGTCAGCATGCCGACCCCCAGCAGGGCAACCCAGCCACACATCACTCGCGCTGTCAGCGGGGACAGGGTCCAGGGCCAGACTGTGATCACAAACTCCGGGTAGATAAAACCGACCACGACGAACAGCAGCGCCCCGACCCCGGCGATCCTGAAGATCAGCGCCGCGGCGCGCGGGATGGCCAGATCGTCCGCCTCAGGCGCTCCCGCATCGGTCTTGCGGTTCAGAAACCACAATAAAGGAACCAGGAAGGGCGTGATCACGTAGAGGATCACCCACAGAATAAAGCCCAGATTTCCAGCCGCAAACCGGTCCCAGTGCAGAAAGGTAGCAATCATCATCAGCCAGGTGAAGGCTGTGATCGGCAAGAATCCAACCGCGACGCGGTGCCAGCGCTTCCCGAAGATGACATTAAGGAACAGCCAGGACCCCCCGAGGTACCCGGCACCGATATACATAGCTGTCAGATGGGGGCTGATCCCCCAGGCAAATCGCTCTCCCGACGAATCGGGAAAGAAGTAGAGGATCAAAAAAGCCAGCCACAGGAAAGGCACAACGATCACTGCAACGATACGGGTGATAGGGAGGATCCGGTCCCTGACAGCCTGAACACCTGGTGAGTTCGCGGGAATCTCGACACTTGACATCACTACCTCCAAATTGAATGAGCACAACGAATAAAATATTAAACTTGCTGACGATGGAAATTCCAGAACGGTCACCAGCGATGCACTGGCTTGCTATAGATTATACTCCCGCAAGGACGCTTTCAGAGGAGGATCCGGTTCTCTCCATAATCCATCCACCCCTCCCCTGCCGGCCCAGATAGTTGAGATGGGAGACTGTAAAGAAGGAGCGGCTGGCGCCGCTCCTTTTCCTCTATGTCTGTCAAACCTTGGTTGGTTTGCAGTTGGTTAAGAATAATTTTTTAAATCTTTTTTTATATATTTTTT
>JARROG010000310.1:0-2445 GCA_037384185.1 Anaerolineales bacterium
AACCCCTATTCGACAATTGCCTCCGAAAAAGAGCGCCGGCGAGGCATTGAATTTTCATAACCGACTGATAATGCTTGTAGCCGCTGGTGGAGACCCCCCGTTGGCGTGGTGACAACTAATTTTTCAGATACAGCTTTTAGCGATTGATATTACGGAGATGGCGTATAAAATAGCGTGGTGATGAATGTGGGCTTGCGGCAGGCGAGTCGTGTGCAGTGGATCCGGCGCCGAAAACGCCGGATGCGGTGCACAAGTGACGGCCATGACTGCCTCGGCGCATGGCCCGGAGGGCTATCACCATGTTCCCGCGAATTGTCAAGGTACGAAAAAAGAACAAGAGCTATCAGTATCTGGTAATCAGCGAGTCGGTTCGCCGCAACGGCAAATCCACCACCCGCAACATCGCCAATCTCGGCAATGTGGAACGGATTCCCGCAAATCAGATTGCGCAGCTGATCGATGGCTTGATCCGCTTGTTTGAATTGGAGACCCATGCCCTGAGCGAAGGCATCGAGATACTGGAATCGCTGGAGTATGGGAGCATCATTTTCTGGCAAAAACTGTGGAACAAGATGGCGTTATCCCAGATCATTGCGCAGGCGATGACGCAGCAGGCCCCGCATGTGGCATTGGAGGTGGAGAAGTATATCCAGATCATGGTGGTGAACCGATGCGTGGACCCGCTCAGTAAGCTGGGCGCGACGCGCTGGGTGGAGCGCACGTGCTTCAAGCGGATGAAGGGTTTTGTCGCTCTGGCGCTGGATGTGAACCATTTCTATCGCAGCATGGATTATCTGCTGCGGGCCAAGGAGCAGATCGAGCGGGCGCTGTTCGAGCAGTTACGCAATCTGTTCAGCGTTGAGGTGAAGTTGACGTTTTACGACATCACCTCGAGTTATTTCTATACCGAGAGCTGCCCGATCGGCGCCAACGGCTACAGCCGAGACAGCCGCCCCGACTTGGAGCAGATCGTCATTGGCGTGGTCACCTCCTTCGAGGGATACCCCATCAAGCATTATGTGTTCGAAGGCAATACCAAGGATGAGACCACGGTTGCCCAGGTGGTTAAGGAATTGAGGTCGGTGTATCACATCGAGCAGACGACCTTCGTCGGGGATCGCGGGATGATCACGCGCCTCAATGTCCAGCGCATTGAGAGCGAGGGGTTCGACTACATCATGGGCGTCAAGCATCGTCAGGAGGAGATCTGCCAAATGCTGTTGGCGAGCGAAGAGCTCCTCGCCAGTGGCTTGGTGTCCCACCGCGATCTACAGATCACAGAACGGCGCGTGGCGATCAAAGCGTTCCTGCTCTGGAAGACCCAGGCATTGCTTGCGCAACAGGGGATCGAGCCGCGGGATGAAGCGCTGCTCGGGTTCACGGCAAAGATCCAGGCCCTGAGCAGCGAGGACGAGCCGCAATATCCCGACTTCAAACCCATCCTCCAAGCCCTCGTGGGACCAAAGAACGCAAAGCTTGCCTATCGGCTCTTTGTTCTGATCAAGAAATATAGGGGGCGTTACGAACAATGTCCCCGCTACGTGATTTGCCTGAATCCAGAGCGGAAACAAGTCGCCGAGAAAAACCGCGACAGGCAGTTATCCAGCCTCGCCGCTGCATTGGAAAAATGGGCGGCGACCGAAGAACCAACCCCGGTCGCAAGCGAGCAAGGCCTGAACAAGATCTTTGCCGGGTACAAAGCCAAGTACCGCAAGTTCTTCGATATCCAAAGAGACCCGGACAGCGACAAAGCCATCGGTTATCGGCTCAACGAACAGCAACTGGCGCAGGAAAAGCTGCGCGACGGTATCTTTATTCTCCAGACCAACCGGGAGGATCTGCCGGCCGGAAAAGTCGTCGACTCCTACAAGGATCTCAAAGAAGTCGAGGCGCTGTTTGATGATCTGAAGCACTTTGTGGATCTGCAGCCCATTCGACATTGGCTGACACAGCGCGTCCGCGCCCATGTTTTCCTCTGCATTCTGGCGCTGCTGTTAAAGCGCATCTTCGAGATCAATTACCTGGGAGGAAAGGCAACACTGCAACCCCTTGAGGAGATCTCTAAATCAAAGCTCGTCTTCTACCAAGTGCGTTTTTCCGAGCGAGAGGATCGCACACAGATCATTCCCAAAGTAACAACGCCTAATCCTCTGCAGAAGAAATATTTCAATATGGTAGGAATAAAAAATCCATTGAGCCTGGAAAACATTGTGTGGTGAAAACAAAAAAATCGTATCTGATTGTTCTACATATGATTTTGTACCGCAACTGTCGAATAGGGGATAGTACTCGCCCAGCGGCTGCGCGATGCGCTTCGCTACCGCCTCTTCCGTCAGAACTGGAACGAAGGCGTCGTTCAGGCGCCAGTAGCGGTCGTTGCAGGTCTGGAGGGGGCGCAAGCTCAGCGAGAGGCACTCGAAAAGATGGACTGGATGCCGGAAGAGC
>JARROG010000311.1:0-2788 GCA_037384185.1 Anaerolineales bacterium
ATAATACCTCTCACCCCCATTTGTCACATAAAACACACTATCCCGAGTGTCTTCTGGCGCGCTGGAAAGATGCTGTTGATTTAGCTAGACAAATCAAGTGCTTGATCGATTCACCTGACATGTGCCAGCGCATGGGTCATCGGGCGCCGTTTATATCTGGGTGCTGTAGGTGATTCCCGAATTTACCTGATTCGAGGTAACACAATTCGCCAATTGACAACCGACCACACCTGGGTCCAGGAAGCCCTGGATATTGGGGTCATCAATGAAGAGGAAGCTCGCAGCCATCCAAGGCGGCATCTGATCCGCAGTTATCTAGGCTCACCTGATCCTGTTCATCCGGATCTCCGTCTTTACCTGGATATGGAAGAAAACCAGGAACAGGCGAAAGCCAACCAAGGCCTGCCGCTGATACCCGGAGACCAAGTCCTGCTTTGTTCTGACGGGCTCACCGACCTGGTTGCCGACCCAGAGATCCTGGAGATCCTGCAAGACACTCTCTGAAACAGAGGACGAAGCTGATCTGGATGAAGAGAACGGGGAGTAAGAGGAGTAGACCGGCAATCCATTAAATCAAAGATCCGCAGCTTGATGAAACTGCGGATCTTTTCTTTTAAAATGTCCTGGATCGTTATGGTAGAAGCTGGGCAGTATATACCTGATCATCAACTGCCAGGAACACCCGGTCGCTCATCGTTACTGCAAATGCTGTCACCGGGTCTGAGATGATACCTGCCTGAGGGCGGAACTGCTCCTGGAATTCTAATTGTGTGCTGAATCTGTAGAGCGCCTGCTGTTCCGAATCCATCATATACAGGGCCATCCCGGGAGAACCCTTTAGCGTGAAGGAATCAAAATCCGCACCGCTGATAAATGCCCCGGATTCACGGCCAGGGCGGGGATCTGAGAACTCAAAGGGGGTTGTGCACAGTGGATCCGAATCAGCCCTTTCGGTGACACACTTGGTGATATAGCCATCTTTATGCAAGATGAACAGCTCACTGCCGCTGGTAATCAGGTCGACTGCGTCCGCCATCTCCGGGGAATCGATCGCACCAAAATATTCGGACCCTTCATGGTAGTTCTGACTCTGGTATTCGATCCAAATCGCTCGTTTCTCAGGATCCAGGATATAGAGGTTATAAGGAGCGCTGCTGGCCATTGCTATCGCTTTCACCGGTCCCCTACCTAAGGTATAAGAGGTATCCTCAAAGATCACCGGCGTCTCCGCCAGGTCAGCATAACAGAATATCATTGTATGATTGCTGTCTATGCCCAGGATTGTCGCCTGGTCTTCCTGGGAAGTCGGCAGAGCTACGATATCCACCAGGGGTCCAACTGTGACTGGACCCTCGATGGGTCCACAGCTGAACTGATCGATAATCTGATAGCCGTCAGGGTTGGATTGAGCCCAGATCACTGTACCCTTATCCGCATTGAGCATATATAGATCATTCCAGGCAGTGACCACAATCTGGGATATGGTCACATCCACTCCCAGCCCCCTGCTAAAAAGCGGTTGATAATCCAGACGGGTGATCTGGTCCAGACTATCCAGCTCAAGGCGGAGCGAGTTGTAGAGCTCATCGACGTCATCGGTTTGTTGATAACTTCTGGCCTCCACAATCTCATCCATAGCCTGGCTGATAGTTTCATAATATTCGGGAGAGTCCAACTGGGTTTGAGCCAGGGCAGTCAAGGTCTGGGCTTGGGAGAAATGTTCCTGGTAAAGTTGGTTCCGTCCCCGTCTGATATAGAACACACTGCCCAGGATCACCATCAGCAAGGGAACGGCTACTGCGATCAGAGTCAGTGTCCAGGAAGGCATGTCCAGCATCTGGTCTTCTGGCAAAGTCTTGCTGACCACTCCCAGCAGGCCATGCCAGACTTTTCGGGCACCTTCACCAAGGCGTTGGCTCAGATCCCTTAATACCTGCCAGGTCTTTGAACCTTCAATTTTTTCCAACCGGGGACCGATCTCACTGGCTACCTGAGATGCCAGATCCGGTTTCTTTTCAGAACCCTCACGATGGAGTTCCTTGACAGGAGGAGCTGGACTCGGAAAGGATGCCGGCTGTTTATCAGGAACTGATTCCGGTTTCGCATCCAAATCTTCTTCAGGAGGAAATTCAACGTCTTCAGGGATATTGATAGGATACTCCTGAATCTCCGGGAGATCTCCTGTGGTCGGCACAGGGCTGGGACTCTCTGCCCCTGCAGTGGGGATCTCCAGATCTGGAAGATCGGCTAGTCCCCCATCAGCTGACCAGTCCGGCTTGATAAGTTTCAGAGATCCATCCCCTTCCAGCGGAAAAACCAGGACCGCATCCAAATCCCCCTCGACCTTATGCAGCAGCCGCTGGACTAAGTTCTCAAATGTTAATCGGGGCAGTGTCTTGAAGAGATTTTCTGTCCAGGTGGTTGGTTTCTCAGGTGCAACGATCAATAATTGGTGGGGCTGAAGGTTGATCTGGTGGTAGCGAACTTTGAACGCTTTTCCCAACCCTAAACCTGTTCCAGACAGATCAGGGTCATGGAAATCCAGGACTTCTTCGGGTGTGACCTGATACAAATATGTCGGACCACATTGAGCGAAAAGAATCCGGTCCTCGCGGAGGACAATCTGGGTAAGATAGCCAGTGGCTTTCAAGCCCCGCGATGCAGCCCGATAGTTCCTGTCCAGCAGGTACTTATTGAGGACATCGGTGACATTCCTGAGGGCTGAAGTCGTGGACCCATCAGTTTGAAAATATACCTCGGAGAGCTTGGTAAGTAATTGCCCCATCGC
>JARROG010000312.1:0-2414 GCA_037384185.1 Anaerolineales bacterium
GCAAGAGGATTGAAAGCTCTGAAATGAAATCCGGATTTGCTACAAATTTCGAAGTCGTATAGCGACCCAGATAATAATTTACCTCTATCCTCTTCTTGATCTTCGTGTAGTAGCCCTCAGTTATGGAATCACCCACCAAGAGAATTCTTGGCAGGGAAGACTGATTTGCGTTTTCGATCCAGATTGTTGTCCAATCATTTTGTTCCAGCTTTACATCCTGAATCGCAGTAGGGGAGACCGCGATCTTGGTTGATATTGGGGTGGATGTGAGTGTATCTCCTGAAGTTTGCAGTCCTTTTTGGGATTTACATCCGGTTAGGATTATTAAGATTATTAAAAGGGAGAACAGACTGGAGTTCTTCTTAATCATAAGAGTTTCATTGATCATTCTATTCCTGACTGGTTTATCTTCATCAATTATACCTGGCTGCTCTCTTATCTACTTATTTAAAGATCGACGAGGTCCGCGTATTCTAGTTTGTTATTCACTGGATCCCTGTCTTGTCTGGACTTCAGCTTGCTTTACCCAGGGCGGGCAAATTTTTCCAATCAATCGGACCGTGTTCAAAGCGGTATTCCAGCCGGGGAAGGACCACCTCACCCCAGGCTCGCGTGAAATAATCGAAAGCCTGATCCCATTCGCCGCCGTCGCCCCAGCCGTCATGAACTAAGCTGAGAGCAGTGCGGCCCTCTTCTAGCTCCTGGAAGCGGAGGGTAATATGGGTCAATTGGCCGCGGATCGCCGGCAGGGTGGGTGGGGCATTCCAGGTAAAGGACAGCATTCTCTCTTCCTGGATGGCCAGGATGGTCAGGCCCTCGCCTCCTCGCTCCCCTCTGGAGGCCTCCGGATCGAAGTACATTTCATAAGCCCCGCCAACGTGCAGTTCAATCTGGCATTCTGGTGCAAAGAAGGATTTCGCGCCTTGTTCTGTGGTCCAGGCTTTCCATACTTCGGAGAGTGGAGCCGATATTTGCACTTCGTAAGATATTTCCCGGGACATAATTCCGCCTTTCCAACTTTTAGATGGTACCAGTATAGCATAGGCGGGTCAGGCTGATCTCCACCTGACACCAGGCATAATAAAAACAAGGCGGTTGGATCAACCGCCTTTAGACTGCTTGTTCGCTGAAATGAATTATGGGTTATCTGCCACCCAGCAGGATCTCCATCACTTTCTGGGCTACATCCTCCCGGGTGATCACTGTTAGCTGGTCGCCTACCTCAAGCACGGAATAACCGTGGGCAATGAACAGCTTTCTGCCTCGTTGAATGGAGACAATCAAGCAGTCTTCCGGAAGCTTGATTTCGCTGATGCGGCTGCCAATCACGGGAGAAGTAGATGGTAAATCCAGCTCGATGAATTTCGAGTCAATGATTTTGCCCAACCGCTGGCGATCTGCCCGGGATTGGTGCTGGGCCCGCTGAACAATGGCCAGGTTATAGGCCTGGATGATATCTTTCCGGCGCACCACTCCCACCAGCTGGCGTTCACTTCCACGCTTGACCACTGGCAGGCGTCCCACGTCACGCACACCCAGCTTGCGCAGAGCGGTCCACATCGGTTCATCATCGTAGGCGGTGATCAGATTCTGGCAGGTAGCAATCTCTTCGACCGGAGTGCTGTCTGGGAGTTCGTCTTCCAACGCTCGTTCCAGGTCCTGTATGGTCACCACGCCAACCAGCTTGTCATCTCGATCCACGACTGGGAAACCGTGATGGTGGGAACGTTCAAACTCGATGGCCAGATTTTTGAGTGAAAGGTCGCTGGACACCACGTCATAGCTCTTAGACATGGCTTCCCCGACGGTTATGGTTTGCATGACATCCAGGTCCTTGCCTTCCTGGAGGTGGACACCCCGCCTGGTGAGTTTGAGGGTGTAGATTGATTCTGGGCTGAGCGCCCGGGAAAGCAGCGTGCTGGTCACTGTAGCCAGCATCAAGGGCAGGATGATCTCATAGTTCCCAGTCAGTTCAAACAGGATCAGGATGGCGGTCACTGGAGCATGGGCGGCTCCTGAGAAGAAGGCTGCCATACCTACCATGGCGTAGGCTCCAGGTGGAGCTGTGACAGATGGGAACAGTTGGCCGGCAAACTGACCAAAGGTTTCCCCCAGCATGGCACCCATAAACAGGGAAGGCGCAAAGATGCCGCCTGACCCTCCTGCTCCCAGAGTGATGATGGTAGCCACCAGCTTCAAGAGGAAAAGGCTCAAAGTTAACTTCAAGGCCATGCTTCCGAAGAGCGCTTCAGAAATGGAATCATATCCCACCCCGAAGGCTCTGGGAAAGCTGCCAATCTTGGGGGAGATGATGCCAATGACTCCCAGGATCAGCCCCCCAATGACAGGTTTGAAGTATTCAGGGAAAGAAAACCCGTCCCAAATGTCCTCTGACAAATAGAGCAGTCTGGTGA
>JARROG010000313.1:0-3881 GCA_037384185.1 Anaerolineales bacterium
CCAGGAAAGGACTACGGGCCCTGATGTTAACGCAGCCAGACATCCAGGTGATTGGTGAGGCAGCAAATGGAAAGAAGGCAATCCAGTTGATCGAGGAAAGAAAGCCTGATGTTGTGATCATGGATGCTTTTATGCCGGTGATGAACGGGCTGGAAGCCACCAGGATTATCAAGAATAGCTGTGAGGGCATCCGGGTTGTGATCTTGACCCTCCATAATAACATTCGTGAAGAAGCGCTTGCTGCCGGAGCGGACGCGTTTTTAGTGAAAGGATGTTCTCCTGATGATCTCATCCGGGAGATCCGTAATGAAAGGAGAGATTGAAATGTACAATCCAAGTTACTCAGAAATTTTAGGTAGGGAACAACTGAAAATCCGAAGGATCGAAGCGGAACGCGAGCGCTTGATCCGGTCCCTGACCCTTGCCAGTCCTTCCACTTTCAAGAAGATCTGGTATATCTTTCAAGCCCGCTGGCAGGAATTCAGGAAAGGAGAAAGGCGCCTGCAGAGAAGTTCTGCCATACCGCCGCTGGCAAAGAAACCACACAGTCTGAAAGTTTCCTAGTTCTTCTTCTCCTCAGCTTGCCGTTTGGGAGGCACCGACTCGTAATCAGCGGATTGCCTCCCCGGCAGGCTTCAGAGATTGATGTGGGAGGATCCCTCCAAACCCCTGGGTACCCATCTTGAGAATGTGGGAGACGCACAGCTTGATGACCAAGTATTTCCGCATATTCTTTCTTTGATCAACTGGATTGCCTTCTTTCCATTTGCTGCCTCACCAATCACCTGGATGTCTGGCTGCGTTAACATCAGGGCCCGTAGTCCTTTCCTGGAAGCAAGACGATCATCAGTGATGAGGACTTTTCGCAAGATAGCACTCCTTCTTACTAAGCGGTCAAATAATGAGATCTGACCGGGATAGGGAAGAACGGCTGCCATGATAGACATATTTTCTTTGGCTGTCATTCTTAAGCACACTCCCAGTCTACTGATCGAATCCCATTGATTTGGGGTCTGTAGCGACCCTTAGATCTGCTCTTATCATAAAAAAATCCCCTCTATTTGACATCAGTCAAAGAAGGGATTTTACAGTCCACAGAAGGATTGTTTTTCGGCGGGTATCAACTCAGCGCTTAGAGGATAGACCTCATCCAAATGTGGTATTGTTTTCCAAACTCTTGGGGGAGGGGGATCACAGGTCGTCCAGGTCCGCCATGCCTTCCTTCAAGGCATAGAGGGCAGCTTCGGTACGGCTGGCAAGATGCAGCTTCCCGAGAATGTTGCTAACATGGGTCCGCACGGTGGTCTCACTGATGCTGAGCTCGTCCGCTATATCGCGGTTGCTCTTCCCTTTGGCGAGCACTTGCAGCACATCGACCTCCCTTCTGGTAAGGGGCGCCTCTGTCAAGGGTTTTCCCTCTGGATGAAAAACCTCCTCCAATACTTTGCGGGCTACAACTGGCGAAAGAGACGATTCTCCCTGGTACACCTGGTGGATGGCGTCGACCAATTCATCCGGTTGGGATTCTTTGAGAAGATAACCCAGAGCGCCGGCCTTGAGGGCTGGAAATACCTGGTCGTCGGCAGCAAAACTGGTCAGCACCAGGATCTTCGCATTGGGATCCGCTGAGATGATCTCTTTGATAGCGGCAATACCATTCATCTGGGGCATGAGCAGGTCCAGCAGCAGTAGATCGGGCCGGTGTTCCAGATACAACGCAACTGCCTCGGTACCATATGGGAGCCATCTCCCGTCAGATTAAGTATAATCTGATTGGCTTTGGCATGCTTTAGAGCATTGTTGAGAGCTTCCTGAGCAATACGGTAAAGTCCATCCTGGACCCGGTCTGAAAGTACCAGCTGATCATCAATATTCATCTCCACCTGAATCCCGGCCCGCTCCTCGACCGCTTCCAGACGGGCTCGCAAGGCTGGGATCAAACCCTGGAGTTCTACGACCGAAGGGCGCAGCTCGAAGATCAACAGGCGCATCTCACGCAAAGCTTCCTGGGCAGTCGCTTTTAATTCCTCCAGCTGATCAATTGCTAATTTCGTCTTATGGTTTTTCAACTGCCGGAAGGCTGCTTCAGCATGGAGAGTGACACCATACAGTGCCTGGGTCACAGAGTCATGCAGTTCCCGGGCCAGGCGGTTGCGCTCCTCTATGACAGCCAGCTGCTGTGCTCTCCGGTAGAGGTGGGCATTCTCAATGGCCACTGCAGCCTGATCCGCCAACGACTGCATGACGATCAGGTCGCTGTCATCAAAGGCATTCAGCCGGTCGCTCTGGGCATCCAGTACACCAATGACCTCACCTTTGACCTTGATGGGAACCGTCAGTTCAGAGCGAGTCCTGCTCCCCTGCATTTCCACATAGCCGTTATCCTCCCGGACGTCTGGAAGGTAGAGTGCTTCCCCGCTGGCAGCCACTCTGCCCGTCACACCTTCATCGCCTATCTTGAGCCGTGAGGGATTGAAATCAAAAGCAGGATCTTCCCACAAACGCCCGGCACCCACCCGGTAGACAGCATATTCATCTTCCAGCAGGGCGATCGCGACATGATCATACCCAAAGGTTTTTTGGACCAGGTGTACTACTTGATTGAGGACTGCGTCAATATCCATGATCGACGTGATCTGACGCCCGACCTCGGCAATCACCCGGAACTGCTCCGCCCGGCGCTGCTGGGCCGAGAACAGGGAGGCATTTTCCACCGCCACACCGATCTGCTGGCCCGCGGAGATCAGCAGCTGGATCTCATCCTCGTCGAAATCCCGCAGGTCTGGTGAGATCAAGAACAGAGTGCCCAGCGTTTTCTGCTTGGAACTCAGCGGCACAACTGCCAGCGAGCGCAATCCGGCTTCTTTGACTATCCCCCTTGAAAGCCGGCTGTCCTGGGAAATATCCCGGATCACCAGGTGCTGTCCGCTCTCCATCACCTGGCCTGAAAATCCTTCCCCCAGCTTCAGGTTATCGATTTCGGCGATGAATTCTGGTTTGAACCCATGCTGGGCTGCCACTACCAACCGCTGGGTCTTCTCTTCATAGAGATAAATCCCGCCAGTTTCCAAATCGGTCGCTCGCAGGACCCGCTCCAGGGCACTGCACAGGATCTCCTGCAGATCCAGCGAGCGGCTGACCACGGAAGATATCTGATTCAGGGTTTTATAGCGGTCGGTATTAGAGCCCATCGAGTTCTCAGATCTTTATTGATATACTTGTGAATTCTTCAGGGACAACTGGACATACAGCTGCAGTTGTGCTGCGGGGCAGGATTCTTCGTTACTCCTTCCGGACTAAAAACGGTCTCAATACATTGATCCTGGCCCAGCAGCCGGCAGGAAACATCCTATTCTGAGTATACAACAATTTGAAGCTTATGGAGAGAGAGGGTCAGACCATAGTGCAGCCGCCTTTGCTGCAGTACAATTCCCGGGAATCAATTAAGGGCAAACACAGTAGGCAGCCCGTGAAAAGGTGATGTACATCCCTCCAGCATCTTCGCAATCAGAACGGGAAAGGGTCGCCGTACAGCTCTGGGTTTGCTTACCAGATTCAACGGAACGGACCGCGAGGCGAGGGACACTCACCCTGGAGTATGAGACAACAGGCCCTTCACAGCCATTCAGATAGAGGGAAAGCGGCTGGTAAGTTCCCGGCATGGTCTCCGGAATCTGGAAAATGCAGTACAGCCGGTCTTCAAATCCCTGCAGGGAGCAACTCAGGGATGGAACCTCCCCCAGCAAGCCATCATAAATCCAGGGCTCCACGTCTGCTGGCTGAACGCCATAGCCAGGCACCGGACCCTCGAATCGGAAGTAAAGGGGTAGATGCATGGTATCTTCCCGGATGTTGAGAAATACCGATCCGACTTCTAAATT
>JARROG010000314.1:0-2397 GCA_037384185.1 Anaerolineales bacterium
TTTCTCGTCGGCGGAACAGGATTATATCTAAGTTCGGTTCTGCAAAATTATCAATTAAAAAAATCCGACTTTAATTCCAATGAATATCATGCTTTAAGTAATCTTGATTTTAAAACGTTAAAAGATATGCTTCTCGAATTTAATCTTTCCCTGCATAACACAACCGATTTAACTGAGAAGGAAAGAATTATAAAAGCTATTTTAATTGAAAAAGCTGAAGCGGAGATCGCTGTTGTCAGCGAATTCCTTCCCCAACCGCTCAGTCGGGAAGAGTTACGGGCTCTGGTCGCGGAGACGATCTCGGAATCCGGTGCATCTTCCATATCAGATATGGGCAAGGTCATGGGGTTGTTGATGCCAAAAATCCGTGGGAAAGCAGATGGAAAGGAAGCCAACCAGCTTGTCAGGGAACTGCTCAGCGGTGATTGAAGCGCGGGGGAGTTGCAGCCGAATGCTGTGCCGGCAAGGGTCTTTCCAGCGCATCTGTCTGTTGGCGGTTGGACTGTTCAGCCCTTTGACAGAGAGTACTTATGAATGATTCCAAACAAAAACCATCCCTGATCCGAATTCTACTGCTGTTGGTGGCGCTGATCGCCTCCATGGCCGCTGCCTGGTGGCTGATCAATTGGTCACTGACCGGAGCGCTGTCCACGGTTCGGGTTTCGGAAGGAAGTGTGGCTTCCCAGGAAGTGATGGCTCCCTATGCTGTCACATATCAAAGTGAGATCCTGACAGAACAGAGGCGGGAGGAAGCGGCGCAAGCGGTGGAACCGATCTACACCTCACCTGATTTTGCAATTGCCCGCCAGCAGCTCACTCAGCTGCGGGAGGCCCTGGATTTCATCGAATCCGTCCGCCAGGATCCCTATTCAACCCAGGACCAGAAGTTCACTGATTTGGGAGCGCTGGAAGGGATCTTTATTTCCCAGGATATGGCAGAACAGCTGCTCTCGCTGAGTGATGTCCGCTGGCAGACAGTCCGGCAGGAAGCTGTGGTCGTCCTGGAGCAGGTCATGCGCACTGCAATCCGCGAAGAAGATTTGGAGGAGGCCCGCCAGCAGCTTCCCTCTTTGGTGAGCCTCTCCCTTTCTGAAGACCAGGTTCAGCTGGTGGTGGATCTGGCAGCTGCCTTTGTCGCGCCGAACAGCGTTTATAACCAGGATGCCACTGAAGCTGCCCGCCAGGCAGCCCGGGAAAGTGTGGCACCGGTCACCAGAACCATCGCGGCTGGCGAGACTATCGTCCGGCGCGGTGAGGTCGTACAGCCGGTCGATGTCGAAGCCCTCCAGGAAGTCGGTCTGCTGACGACTTTTTCCGGTTGGCAGAACCAGGCCGGAACATTAGCGGTAGTGTTGCTGTCTTCGGTCTTGATCATTCTGTTTTTCATGGCGTATCCCCGGTTGATCCGCAGCACGAAGCAGCTGATCCTGCTGTTGGTGCTGTTCATGGTCTTTCTGGCGACCAGTCGATACATCTCGCCCGGTCACCTGGTAATTCCTTACCTCTTCCCGATGGCAGCCTATTCCCTGCTGGTGGCGGCTTTGATCGATCGGAGACCAGCCTTGTTCACCAGCATCCCGCTGGCGATCCTGGCAGCTTACGGCATGCCTTATGCCCTTGACCTCACGCTTTATTACAGCCTGGGGGGCTTGATGGGTTTGCTGATCCTCCGCCGACCGCAGCGCCTTTCAGCTTATGTCTCTGTGGCGGCCATCATAGCAGTCTCAGGAGCGGTAATTCTGGTAGCGTACCGGGTCATTGATCCGGCAACCGACGTCACCGGGCTGGCTACTCTGGTGGCGGCATCGGTATTCAATGGCGTAGTCTCAGCGGTCCTGACTGTCCTGCTGGAATATGCCCTGGCGCCGCTGCTGGACCTGACTACCACCCTGCAGTTGGTAGAACTCTCCAGGCCGGATCATCCCCTGCTGCAGCGTTTGCTGAGGGAGATTCCTGGCACTTACCAGCATACCCTCCAGGTGGCCAACCTGGTGGAACAGGCCGCTGAACGCATCCATGCCAACAGCATGTTGGCTCGGGTTGGTGCTCTTTACCATGATATTGGGAAGATCAAGAACCCCCAGTTCTTCATTGAGAACCAGGGCTACGGCAGTGTCAACACCCATGATGAAATGGATCCAGAAGAGAGTGCGAAACTGATCATTGAGCACGTCGAATATGGTCTCGAACTGGCGAAAAAATACCGCCTGCCGCGCCGCATTCGGGAATTTATCCCTGAACACCACGGCACTTTGATTACTCGCTACCAATATGGAAAAGCTCTTGAGCAAGCCGGGGGAGACGAAAGCAAGGTGGATACCACGAAATACCGCTATCCCGGCCCCCGACCGCAATCAGTAGAAACCGCGCTGGTCATGCTTGCGGATGGCTGCGAGG
>JARROG010000315.1:0-4103 GCA_037384185.1 Anaerolineales bacterium
CGGTCTTCTGTACGCTGGCGTTCGGACAGCTGATGGTTCCTGGTCCTCCAGGGTATCAAATCCAACATAGTCATTTTTCCACCTCCTAGCTACGGCCGTTCATGCAAAAACCCCCAGGTAACCTGAGGGCTTGGGTTGCTTTCCAATGACGGCCAGGGTTACCTGAAAATCATCTGGAAAATCTTTTTTGTTTTCCAATTATCAGCATAGCAGATGAATATAAAAAACGCATATGTGATATCTCAAAATTATGTTAATCCCATCTTGAAAGGATTCGAGGAGCTGGGAGACTTTGCTCCCAAGATGGACATCGATGAGACTGAGCAGGAATTCACAGTTTCTGCGGAACTCCCGGGATTGAAACCCGAGGATGTGGACATTTCCCTGCATGACAATGTTCTCACCATCCAGGGAGAAAAAAGGGCGGAAAAAGAGGAAAAGGATCAACACTCCTACCACATGGAGCGTTCCTTCGGCAGCTTTGCCAGGTCTGTGCGTTTACCCGGCGAAGTTGAGGCCGGAAAGATCGATGCCAGCTTGAAGGATGGACTGCTGAAGATCACGCTGCCCAAGAGCAAGGAAGCCCAGAAGGAAACCAAACACATTCCAATCAAAACCGGCTAACAACGAACTGGGCATTTAGAGGCTGGACCGTACTGACTTACGTACGATCCCACAAATCAAAGAAGCTCCATCTCGATGGAGCTTCTTTTTTGAACAAAACAAATTCGCGTTTTGAAATTGTGTCCTATTATTAATAGAGCAGCCACTGAACTGGGAAATCAGAATTATCATGATCGTAACGGGAGGAAATCTGTGAGCCAAGAAACGAACAAAAAATTAGAAGATTATTATCAAAAACGAGACAGCAATCGGACTGGAGAGCCGATGGATGACCAACCGGATCTGGATTGGGCTGAATCCCGGCCGATCTTCGTCATCCAGGAGCACGATGCTTCCAATCTTCACTATGATTTTCGCATCGAGGTGGACGGTGTGCTGAAATCCTGGGCCGTCCCTAAAGGTCCCTCGACCGATCCCAGCGAAAAACGCCTGGCAATTCCCACTGAAGACCACCCCCTCGGCTACGCAAACTTCGAAGGCGTGATCCCGGAAGACCAATACGGCGGCGGTACTGTGCTGGTTTGGGACCGGGGAGGATATCAGAATCTCAAGAAGATGAAAGATAAGGATGATCAACCGCCTTCGGTCTCACAACAAATTGAGGACGGACACCTGACAATCTGGTTGGAAGGACAGAAACTGCAGGGAGGGTATGCTCTCATTAAAACCGGGGGCAGCGACGATGAGCGCTGGCTCTTGATCAAGATGGATGATGAAAAGGCTGATGCCCGGCGAAATCCTACCTCGACAGAACCGAAATCTGTGAAAACCGGGCGGACCAGGGAGGAAGTTAAACAGGAGGAGGGCACAGAGAGCGATGATTGAAGTGCTGCAGGGACTCAACGCTAAAAACCGGGATCAACTGCAGAAAACCTCATTCCCAAACTGGATCGATCCCATGTTGGCAAAATTGACCAAAGATTATTTTTCCGATCCAGATTGGATCTTCGAGAGGAAATTAGACGGCGAACGCTGCCTCGCTTTCCGGGATGGGGATCAGATCCAGCTGCTTTCCCGCAACCAGAAGCGCCTGAATGACCACTACCCAGAACTGGTTCAAGCTCTGGCCGGCCAGGATCAGACCCATTTCGTGGTGGACGGTGAGGTTGTGGCTTTCAAAGGCAGCGTCACCAGCTTTTCACGGCTCCAAAAACGCATGCATGTCAATGATCCGGGTGCTGCCCGCCAAACGGGAGTCGCTGTTTACTACTATATCTTCGACATCCCCTATCTCGAAGGGTATGACATCTCAGGAGTTGGACAGCGGGCACGCAAGAAGATTCTCAAGAATGCCCTGTCCTTCCAGGATCCTCTGCGCTATGTCCCCCACCGCAACCGGATCGGGAAGGAATACTTCCAGGAAGCCTGCCAGAAAGGCTGGGAAGGGATCATCGCCAAGAAAGCTGACAGTCCTTATGTCCACAGCCGGTCCAGCCATTGGTTGAAGTTCAAGTGCGTCAATCGCCAGGAATTCGTGATCTGCGGATACACAGATCCCGAGGGCAGCCGGATTGGCTTTGGAGCCCTGCTGCTGGGTTATCATCAGGACGGAAAGCTGGTCTATGGAGGAAAGGTGGGGACCGGATTTGACCAGGAGACCCTTCAGCGCCTCAGCAAGCGTTTATCAGATATCGAAAGGGAGGAGCCCCCATTTTCAGAGGACGACCTGCCCCATAAAAGCGTGCACTGGGTGGAGCCCAAGCTGGTAGCCCAGATCGGATTCGAGGAATGGACAAAATCCGGTAAACTCCGCCAGCCGCGCTACCAGGGATCACGAAGGGAGATATCCTGGATTACTACCGGCGGATCGCTGAGCGGATACTGCCTTTCCTGAAAGACCGTCCTCTGACCATGGAGCGCTATCCGGATGGAATCGCAAAAGACGGCTTCTATCAGAAGGAAGCCCCGGATTATTTTCCAGATTGGATCCGGCGGGTATCCATCCCTGTCAAATCAGACCAGGAAAGCCAGCAGCAGCTGATCTGCGATGACGAGGCCAGCCTGGTCTATCTTGTGGATCAAGGAACTTTGACCTTCCACCCCTGGCTCAGCCGGTCAGATCGGCTGGATTATCCAGATAAGCTGATCTTTGACCTCGATCCCCCCAGCGAGGATTTCGAACCAGTGTGCTTTGCCGCCCGGGCTCTCCACCAAATCCTGGGAGAGGTCGAACTGGCATCCAGCCTGATGACGACTGGCTCAAGCGGCCTTCATGTGATCGTGCCTCTGGACCGGCAGGCTGAATTCGAGGATGTGCGATCTTTTGCGAAAGACCTCTCGAACCTGCTGGCAATGAGAGAGCCCGAGAAACTGACCACGGAGATGAACAAGGACAAGCGCGGGAAGCGGCTGTTCCTGGACTACCTCAGGAATTCTTACGGACAGAATTCAGTCGCACCCTATACCCTGCGACCGCTGCCGGGCGCCCCGGTGGCAACCCCGCTGCGCTGGGACAAGCTCTCTGACGGGGATTTAGATTCCCAGACTTACACGATCTCAAACATTTTCAGGAGATTGGGCCAGATTGATGATCCCTGGAAAAATACTATTTACAAGAAACAGTCTCTAACAAAAGCCCGATCCATCCTGGACAGGATCCGCAAGGACCAGACGGGATAAGCCTTTCAACCAGATAACCTTGAAACTACAGATGAATTCCATGACACCGTCACCGTTCAGGTCGAGGATACACTCCAGCTGGACCTCACCAGGATGAAATAGCTGCTGAATGAGTAAGGTACCACCTTTTGAATGCGTCAGTATTTAGGAAGAGCCCCTGGTGTGGATCTGGTAACTGAACCGGCCGTCCTCATCCATGGACTGCAGAAAATATCATTTACTCCAGACAGGAGGCACTCATGTCTCAAGACACACCTAAAAGATATTCTCCCCTTTGGGTCACCCTGCACTGGGCCATCGCCCTGCTGCTGTTAACAGAATTTTCGCTCGGCCTATCCATCCGCTTTCTGCCGGCTGATCAGTGGCCAAACATCATGCGCTGGCATGTCCCGGTAGGGATCAGCATTCTGCTGCTGATGATCGTCCGCCTGATCGTCCGCCAGCGCACTCCCCGCCCTGCCCCGGCCACTGCGGGCAGCCCCCTGCTGGATATGATCGGTGTGGCAACCCACCACACCCTCTACCTGCTGGCAATCCTGATGCCGCTGGCCGGGATTTCACTGGCCCTGGTCTACGGACTGCTCCCCATCCAGGTGGGAGCCGCCGCTGATCTGCTGTGGCGCTTTGGCTCGCTGCATAAATGGATCGCGATCGCGCTGGCTCTGCTGATCGGCCTGCACATCGGAGCAGCGTTCTATCATCAGCTTTTCAGCAAGGACAACCTGCTTTCCCGAATGTGGTATCCAAAAAGCAGCTGAGAGAATAGAAAAGTAGGATGAGTAAAGCAGGAACAACCTCACTTATTTTCTCCCGGGGTTTCTGGAAGGTGCCATACACGATCGTTGGTTATCCGCCAAGGG
>JARROG010000316.1:0-2389 GCA_037384185.1 Anaerolineales bacterium
TGCACATCAATCCTCTAGCCACCATCAAGGTTGGAGAAACGCAGGTCATTGCGGCCTCCAATGGTGGAGCTGACAGACATCCAGATTGGTATTACAATCTGATAGCCAAACCTGAGGTGATTATCGAGCTGGGATCCAATAAATATTTGGCTCAAGCAGAGATCACTTCTGAACCTGAACGCACAGAGCTGTTTGAAAAAATTAAAACAGAATATCCTGGTTTTGCGGACTATGAAGCCAGGACAAGCCGAGTAATTCCGGTGATCAATCTCTTTTTGAAATGATCCGCCTCAGTCAAGAACGACCGAATAATCATCTTCAGGCCGGGTCAGGATTAATATATAGCTGACTGACTACCAGGCCAATCCGATTGATTCCGTCAGGAAAGACATGAATGGCGCAGATTTCAGGCACAGATCCGTGTAGAGATCCAGAAAATCCTTCCTGAGAGCCGTTTTTTCGGTGATAGGGTGGGACGCCAGGAAATCCTTCCTTTTGAGATCTTCAATTAATGGATGGTCGGCATCAAATCCTCGAGGGGCGCGTTGGAGGACATCTCCTGCTAAATGGTAATTCGATTGGAACTCCGGCTTGCTGATAGCATCCAGCCAGCGCTGAGGGTGTTCTGAGATCACCTGGCGCACCCGCTGCAATGTCCTGCTCTCAGGTTTCCATATTCCACAACTGACAAAACAGCTGCCTGGTTCCAGGTGAAGGTAAAAGCCAGGTGAATGGACATCGGGAGCCCGCTCATGCCGGAAATGCATCCCCGCCCAGGTTTTATACGGCCTCTTATCTGCGCTGAAGCGCATATCCCGGTAAATGCGAAACAGCGAGCCCCCTGTCATTTTTGGGATCGCCGTGTAATAAGGACTGATCTGGGGCAGGCGGTCAGCAAATTCCGAGATGAAGGCCAGCAGCGGCTCTTTATAATACTTCTCATAACGAACTTTATTGGCTTGGAACCAGGGACGGTTGTTATTTTCCTTCAAATCCCTTAAGAAATCGAAAAGTTCTGCTGGTATGATCACAATACTCATCCTCCTAATCAAGGCTCAGTGACGCGGTGTATCTCAATCCCAAGTATACAGGGTTTTATGCTCTACTCCAGCTTGAACTGCTGATCAGCAGTGGTATAAATAGGGGGTATGGAAACGATCAAAAATTTAAAACCCGGGGTTCCTAAAGTTTGGCTGCTATTGACCGCAGGATTGATGTGGACTGGAGTCAGTGTCTTTTTGATTTACCTGGCTGTGGGATGGATCTTCGCGCCTACGGTTCCCCGTCCCTGGTTCTACTGGCTGCCAGGATTATTATTGGCATTGGTGATCTTCCAATTTGGTTTTTCAAGGCTTTCCATCAAGAACAGCCGGAGAATCATCGCCTTAGAAGTTGATCGGCCTTGCCTGTTCTCCTTTCAGCAGTGGCACAGCTACCCGCTGGTGTTGTTCATGATCGCTCTGGGCATCACCCTCAGAAAATTCACCCCCATACCTAAACCTCTGCTTGGCATCCTTTATATCGGCATCGGAGGGGGATTAGGACTATCCAGCCTCTATTACTACCGCGAGATATTTAGATACCGGACTGAAAATGGATGACCACCAGTAAGGCACAAACTACTGACATTACAATCTCGATAGCACCCCCTGATTTCTAATTCAGCAAGCATTACAATGCATCTAGACCAGATACCCATATCCTGGTGCAGTTTTTTGCGTCTTACATCTTATGACCATGGCCAGAAATTCGGACATTCTCCTCAAAAAAGCCCGTGAATTCGACCAGAAAGCACTGGCTGAAATATATGATCTTTTCAGCGACGCCCTTTACGCATACGCCTACAAACATGTTGGCAGACCACAGATTGCAGAGGATCTGGTCGCAGAAACCTTCCAACGGTTTCTAACATCCCTGGAACGGGGAGGAGGACCTACTGATCACCTGAAGGCTTACCTCTACCGGATTACTCATAACCTGATAACCGATTTCTACCGCCGGGAACCCCCTCCTCCACAGGAATTGGATGGAAGGCTGGTAGCTGATGATGAGCCCGGCCCAGCCAACCAGGTTGCCATGCTTCAGCAAACTGATCGAGTTCGTCTGGCTCTGCGGATGCTTACCTCTGATCAGCGCCAGGTTATAGTTTTGAGATTTCTGGAAGGTTGGACCAGCCAGGAAATCGCTCACTCAATGGACAAGTCTCTGGGAGCGGTGAAGGCCCTCCAGCATAGAGGAATTGCCACCCTGCAGCGCATCCTGATTGACCATCAAACCCCAAAATCTTAACAGGATAACGAATAACTGAGCCCGGGATGAGCGTGACAAATCCCGGGAAAATACCTGATTTTTGAAACTGCCCGTATCCTCTGGCAGTTTTTTGCGTCGT
>JARROG010000317.1:0-2370 GCA_037384185.1 Anaerolineales bacterium
AGAGATCCAGCTGGGCTGGTACTCTATCGAAGCGCCGGAAGGGCTCCGTGACATCGTGGAATTCCATGTTGATGGGTTCATCCTGCAGGGAACGGAACGCAAGGCGCAGATTGTGGATTGGAACCAGTCCCAGGATATTGATTGGAATGCCTGTCAAAGCGACGAAACATGTTATGTCCTGTTTGATGGTTATGCAGCGGAAGAATATGTGACGTCCAGGCTGGAGATTTACGGGGATGAGGACCTGGAGCTTGATCTTTTGATCAGTCATCCGGGATCGCTGTGGAGGAATTTCTCAGTCACTGAAGTCTACAGTCCCCCAGATTGGGAAGCAGGTGAATATGGCCCCCGGAGAGGATGCTATTTTTTGCCCACACGTGAGGGTATTGGCCGGCACGGCTTCTATTTCACGAGCGGCGGTGGTACTGAATGGTATACCAGGGTGGATATCTGCCGTGCCAATTATGAGGAGTAGAATGAAACTACCAGCGGACAGATTGGCAGGAGGATAAGATCAAAGAAAAACCAGGGGCTTTTCCGTTAAGATCCTGGCAGCTTTCGAATCCTCTGCTCAAGTTGACAAATGAAAACCTCCTGTGATTTCACAGGAGGTTTTTTTATCAGAGAGGATCACACATTTTTAGCGGTCAAATCTCAAGCCGGCTGATCGCTCCGGGCACTGTCAAGGGAGTGAAAACGAGCGTTCTTACCCAACCTGAGGTGCAGGAGGTAAAAGCTGAAGACTGAAACAGCGCAGATCAAGGCCCCGATATACCAGAGCAGATTCGGGTTGAAGTTGTCCAGGATCAGGCCGGCGGCGCTGGGTCCTACGGTAGCCGGAAGAGCCCAGGACAGCCCGAAGACAGCCATATAGCGCCCCCGCATATCTTCCGGGGCAAAATTGGCTGCCAGGGCCGAAGCAGTCGGCATGATCACCATCTCCCCGACAGTGATGATGATGACAGCGACCGTAAACAGCCAGTAAACGGTCACAAATCCGAACATTCCGAACCCGATCATATAGAAGAAGACCCCTACAGCCATCATCAAAAAGGCCGGATATTTTTTGATGATCCGAGTGGTTGGGAACTGGAAGAGGATCACTGTAATGGCGCTGGCTGTCAGCAGGAACCCATACCCCTGGGGTTGAATACCGTGGCTGTCCCGCAGATAGACGGAAAGGCTGTTGTAAAGCTGCTGGTAGACCAGGCCCATCAGCATTGACACGACCAGAAAAGCCACATAAGCGTAATCTTTAAGCACCGTGCTGTATCCAGCAAATGTCTTCAGAACGCCTTCCGGTTCCCCGGACATCTCGGGTCTGGTTTCATCAATGTAGAAAAAGAAGATCACGGCGACGATGCAGCTGATGACTGCGTCCATCACAAAAAGGGCAAAGTAGCTTCGGCCAGCAATGAAACCGCCGATGGTGGGCCCAATGATCCAGGCCATATTTCCCACAACCCGCAGGACCCCGAACCCTTCCTGGCGTTTCTCTTCCGGGAGCAGGTCAGCCACCATCGCCTGCCGGGCTGGGCCGGCAATATTGGAGAGCAAACCGATCACGACCGCGAGGGGAATCAGAACCGTGAATTCGTTTACCAACCCCAGAGAGAGTGTGCTGATCGCACTGAAGATCAAGCCGAACAGGACCAGGGATTTGCGTCCGAACTTATCTGTCAGGGCACCACCGATCATCGATCCGATCAGTCCAAAAGCAGAGAAAGTCCCCAGCACGATACCGGCCTGGGTCATCCCCACGCCGAATTTCTGGGTGATGTAGAGCGAAAAGAATGGGAACAGCAGCGTGTTTCCGATCTGGTCGATGAACGAAGTCCCAACCACGACCCAGAACTTTTCCGGGAAATCTTGATAGATTTTTTTAAACCTTGTCAACATGAGCTTATCCCTTCTGATCAAGTCTGGCGATTATAGCATAGAAGACCAGCTGTCGAACCATCCAGATGGATGGTTTTAACCTGGTCAAATTGCTACATTTAGAGGAGTTTCAGCGGTCAGCTCAGGCCTGCTGGACCTGGGCTGCGGCTTCCCGGGGCTTATTAAAATTGTACATCACGTAGAGGAAACCCAGGAACATGATCACTGAACCAGCGATGTAGGGCAGGTAGAGATGGATGTCGATCAGAAAACCCGCCAGCAGGGGGCCGGTGAAGCGACCCAAGCTCATGAACGAGCTGTTCAGCCCCAGGGCCAGCCCCTGGTCGATCTTGGCCTCTTTGGATACCAGCGATGAAATGGAGGGTCGGAGCATGGCATTGGCTAAGGCGAAAAGACCTGTGGAAATAAGCAGGGTGATGAAATTAAAAGCGAGCCGGATCACCAGAAAGGTGATCGATGAGCCCACCAGGG
>JARROG010000318.1:0-3365 GCA_037384185.1 Anaerolineales bacterium
AATAATCAGGGCTTTGCAAACAGGTTGTTCTCCAAAGCGATTAACCGGTTAGCCAGCAGATCCAGATCCGTCAGCACAGAATAGCCTTCGTTGCCCATTTCGCTCAGCACCAACTCATAGCGCTGCCGCATGCTGTCCACCACCTCAGTCTGATCGGCATTGAGGGAACCTCTCAATGATTCCAGGGATTTACCCAGCGTATCCAGGGCCAGCCTGGCATCAGATATTCGATCCTGCTCTACCGCCAGAGAGGCTTCAGCTACCGCAGCCCGACCAGAGAGCAAATTCAAATGGATCTCCAGTTGATCGATTTGATCGAGCAAACTGGCATTCTGATCTTCAAATTGACTCAAGCGATCGATCTCCCCTTGCAGAGAGGCGATTTCTGCTGATTTATCTTCCAGGTCTGCCTTGAGAGCAGCTACTTGATCCCGGGCAGGAGAATAACGCAAATAGGTGTCCAGAAAAAAACCACCCGCAAAGAAGATCGCCAGCACGACCGACCAGATCAGGACTCTGCGCCAAATTTTACGCGCCCTGGAAAGTTCTTTCTTCTCAGGGGGACTTTCAGCAGCAGGGGGCTCGGCAGGGACGTCCTCAAATGGTGTTTTCTCCTGCTCAACCTGAGAGTTGGTCAATTGAGCTTCCATCTCAGCTTCGCTGATCCTTTCTTCCATCTCACCCTGTTGATTTTCTTGATCCTTATCCATACTAACCTCCTGTCCAAGCTCCAAATCTGTACCGCAATTATACCTGATTCCCTCTCTTGACTGACGCCCAGGTTTATAAGCAGAAGAGCTGGCACTTTACCAGCTCTTCAAGCATTTATCTATACGGGGGATGTGGGATGTTATTTCGCCTTGACCTTGATGGTTTTGGGCAAAGCCTCTTCCGCTACTGGAACCCGAAGACTAAGAACGCCTTTCTGGAGATTGGCTTCTGTATTCTCCGTATCTAAGAGTTTGGGAAGGCGGACAACCCGGCGGAACTTCCCGGTGGGGCGTTCCTTACGGAGGTACTTTAGATCCTCATCAGGATCATTGAATTGACCCTCAATGATCACCGCGTTTTCCACGATCTCAATCTCAACATCCTCAGGATCCAAGCCCGGGACGATCATCTCGATCACATAGCTGTCATCTTCCATGATGACATCCACCGGAACATGAACTTCGCTCTCAATCGAATTTCTGCGGTAAGCAGGATATCTCTGGAAACGAGTATAAGGTTTGATATACATGGACATTATGTTCTCCTTCAACTTACGAATTTTCAATATCTTTAGTGTCAATGGTACAGGACCAGTATTAGAAGAACACAAACAAAACATAAGAGGAAAACAAACCCTCTATAGGTGTTTTATTAACACAATCGACCTTGAAAAACAATCAACGCAATTATTTGCGGCAGGTAAAAATAAGATAGGGTGAATCTTCCTGATATCGGCTGCCGTCAAAATCCCCCAGGAACTCGATTGATTGAAAACCCGCCCTGGACAGCTCTTCCCGATAAGTATCTGCCAAGACTGGATAATGGACGGTGGCGACAGTCTTCCTTTCCACTCTTCCATCCGGGGACAGCAGATCATAAATCCAATCCCAGCGCAAGGCTGCTGGCTCGCCCGGAACCTTAGCAATCCTACTGCTCACCTGAACAGGAAAACCGGTTTCAGGATGATGGAAGATGGTCTCCATTTCCAGCTCACTCAGGTCCCCTTCCTCTCCCAATTCCTTCAGCTGAGTATACATCTGGAGTGGATTGGGCAAGCTGGCAGCCAGCAGACCGCCTTCCCGCAAGATAGAATACGTTTTCTGAAAAAGTTCTGTTCTTCCATCCCGGGAAAACGTACTGACCGTATTGCAGGGTATGATCACCGCGCCAAATGATTCCAGCGTTTGAAACTGGAGAAAATCAATCTCAGCAAGCACAATACTAGTCTGGATTGGATCCGGGAGGTCCCGCAATCTTTCCCGTAAATAATCCAGTGCGGACGGATCCTGATCTACCCCTACCACCTGCCTGCCGCTGTGAAGCAGCGGTAGAGTCACTCTTCCATGACCGCAGCCGACTTCCAGGACCGGATCGCATTCCTTCACCAGTGAGACCCAATACGGGATGTCTTGCTGGTAGGCAGAATGGTGGATTTGAACCAGATCAGTTTTCATGGTTGGGCTGCTCAGCTGTCCTTGACTAGCGATAATAGAGAGATTATACTGCTTCGAAGAGCATAATAGGTATCGGGGTGTGGCGCAGTTGGCAGCGCGCCGCGTTTGGGACGCGGAGGTCGACGGTTCAAGTCCGTCCACCCCGACTTTTCTTTTAAATATCATACAGAGGTGCATCTTTGGCTCTCCACGGGCATCATTTACGGATACGGCTGGAGCCAGAGCCGAAAAAACCAGGAAGAATTGATTGAGATCCTGGGCTCTGTTCTGGGAAATGAATGTGTCTTGCTGCGGGACGTAAATATCCCCAAGGTCACCAGACCGATTCCCCTGGTACTGGTCACACCAGCTGTCCTGCTGGTGATAAATCCCAAATCAGTCCAGGGCTTCTTCCGGGCAGAAGGTAAGCGTTGGGAAGAAATGGGCAGGAACAACGAATACCGTCCAACCTCAAACAATCTGATCAGGGAAACCTGGCTCTATCACAAAACTATTGAAGGGTATTTCAAACAGCATAATTTTTCAGCACCTATGGACCGGGGAGTGATGATCTTTGTGTCTCCGGAAACGGTGGTTGAATCCATCCGGCCCAGGGTTAGAATTATCCAGGCTGACGGTATCAAGAATTTCGCCCGGGACTTATCAATTATCAAGCCCGTCTTCAGCGACAGGGATTTCAGGGAAGCAGTGAAATTACTGACCAACCCCCGGCTACCAGTGAAAGAAAAAAAGCCCAAGATCCCGCCTCCGGAACTCGCAGAGCCAGCTCCCGTTCCGGAACCGATCGTTAAGGTCGAAGAAAATATCAATAAGGTTGCCAGAAAAGCCAACTTTACCCGCCGGGAATGGATCGTGGTCGGCATTTTGGCTCTCCTGCTGATCGTCGTCCTGATTGTGCTGATCGGCTTGATCACTTTTACGGTTTAGGCCCAGCTACGAGAACCGCGTGCAACAGCCATTCCTTTCTATCGTCATCCCCGCCTATAATGAAGAATCCCGCCTTCCTGAAACGCTCAGCCAGGTAGCGGACTTCATCGCATCCCAACCCTATGAAACCGAGGTCCTGATCGTCAACAATAACAGCACTGACCGGACCGAAGAAATCATCCAGGATTACTCATCCCGGGTCTCGCAAATGAAAGGGCTGTTTGAGCCTCAACCGGGGAAAGGAGCCGCTGTCCGCTGCGGGATGCTTCAAAC
>JARROG010000318.1:3447-4605 GCA_037384185.1 Anaerolineales bacterium
ATGTTGCCGTTCGGGGAGATTATGCCTTTATGTGTGATGCCGACCTTTCAATGCCAATTGCGGAAGTCAATCGCTTTCTGCCGCCGATTTTGGAAGGTTACGATCTGGCAATTGCATCCAGGGAGGCTGAGGATGCAGTCAGATTTAACGAGCCGCTGATCCGCCATTTAGGAGGCAGGTTGATGAATTGGCTGATCCAGCTCACCATCCTGCCCGGCCTGGAGGACACACAGTGCGGTTTTAAATGCTTTTCGCGGGCCGCTGCCAGAGACTTATTCAATCACCAGACACTGGTTGGCTGGTCCTTTGATATCGAATTGCTTTATATCGCCCGGATTCGGGGGTATTCCATCCGGGAAGTAGGCATCCCCTGGTACTTTCACCAGGAAAGCAAGATCCACGCCCTCCGCGATGCGCTGAAAATCCTCCAGGATATCCGGATCATTCATCGCAACAGCTCCCAAGGCATATATGCCGCTGCGGATTGATCCCTCCCTGATCCCGAATTTCCCCGATCTGAGCTTTGAGCGAGCGCTCTGGAAAGCAGGCTTGAGCGCAGTTGGTGGGATTGATGAGGCTGGACGCGGCTGTCTGGCTGGACCGGTTACTGCCGCAATCGTGATCCTTCCTAATACTGAAAAAATCCAGAAGATCCTGACTGGAACCAGGGATTCAAAACAACTCGATTCCAATCAGCGGGAGTCATTTCGGGTCAAAGTAGAAAGTTCAGCCAGAGCCTGGGCAGTCGGTTGGGCATCTCAGATCGAAATCGATCGGGTCGGCATCCTGCCTGCGACGCGTCTGGCAATCTGGCGGGCGATCGATCAGCTCTCCCAACCCGCTGAACACCTGCTGGTTGATTATTTGGAACTGCCGGATATTTCCCTTCCCCAAACCCGATTGGTCAAAGGAGACCGGCGGTCTCTGTCCATTGCTGCGGCATCTATCCTGGCCAAAACTCACCGGGACGCCTGGATGATAGAACAAAATCGGCATTATCCCGGGTACGGCTTCGCGGAAAATAAAGGGTACGGGACCGAGCAGCATCGAGAAGCACTTCTCAAACTAGGCCCCTGTTCTCTCCACCGTAGAAGCTTTGCCCCCTTGAAAAACCTACCTCAAACGCCGGGAAATCCTCTTGGAAAAAATCTCGCACAG
>JARROG010000319.1:0-2353 GCA_037384185.1 Anaerolineales bacterium
AGGGCGTGGAAATCAATGCCCCGCTGGCGGTAGCTTTCCAGGATGTCCTGGATCAGCTCCTGCTGTCCAGATGGCAGACTGCTGTCCATCAAGCCCCCTACCGAGCGGCGGATGATCCCAAAGCCCGTCCAGACGATATTGGCGGCCACGAGCAGCGCCACCACGGGGTCCAGCCAGGTCCAACCGGTGAGAGCCACCGCGCCCACGCCGACGATCACCCCCACCGAGGTCCAGACATCGGTCATCAGGTGATTGCCATTGGCCTCCAGGGCCATCGACCCACGGGCTTTCCCGGTCCGGATCATCAGCAGACCCACGGCCAGATTAATGAGCGAGGCAACCGCTGACACGATCAAACCCAGGCCGATCTGTTCCAATTCGCGGGGGTTGATCAGGCGCTGGACGGCCGCATAGGCAATGCTCAGGGCGGCGATCAGAATCAGGGTGCCCTCGATCCCACTCGAGAAATATTCCGCCTTGCTGTGGCCGTAAGCATGCTCTTCGTCCGCCGGCCGGGCAGCGATCGTCAGCATGGCCAGCGCTACCAGCGCGCCCACCAGGTTGACCAGGGACTCAGCCGCGTCCGACAGGAACCCCACCGAGCCGGTGTAAAAATAAGCCGCTGATTTGAGCCCGATGGTGGCCAGGGCAGCGGCAATCGAGATCCAGGCGAAGCGGGTCAGGGCAGGTTGCTGGTTAGAAGATGAGGGCATGATGGGTCTCCGGTTTGGTTCCTTGATTCCAATGCCAAATAAATATCGGCATGGGCTACAATATACCTGAAAATCATCCAAAAGGACAGGCAAACAATGCGACCGTATGAAATCATTCTGGGACTGCTGACCACCCTCACAGCAGGATCAGTCCTCATTTTCAAACAAACACCCCGACTCAAAAAGTGGGCCCTGCCCGCCCTGCTGGCCCTGGGCGCCGGCTTACAGCTGACCCTGGAGGGATTCCGCTGGCAGCTCTGGCCGCTGTTCCTGGCGGCTGGCCTGCTGATCCTGATCAGCCTGGTAAAGTGCCAGCGCCGGGGGCAGGCAACAACCGCAGTGATTGCGATCCTGCTGACCCTGGTCTCTCTCACGGCGGCAGCCATCCTTCCGGTCCCGGATCCGTTCCCGATCACCGGTCCCTACCAGGTAGGGACCCGGGAGATCCAGCTGGTGGACCAGGACAGGTTGGAACTCTACGGTCCGGACCCCGCTGCCCCGCGGGAGTTTATGGCCCAGATCTGGTACCCTGCTGAGCCCCGCCCAGGCGATCAGCAGGCCCAGTGGATGCCCGCTATCGAATACGCCGGCCCGGCCATCGCCAGGATGCTCGGACTGCCCCCTTTCACGCTCGGCCACCTCACATATGTCCAAGGCAATGCCTATCTGGGGTCGCCGCCCAGCAGCGGGGACAGCCAGTTCCCGGTCCTGATCTTCTCCCACGGCTGGGAGGGATTTAAGGAACAGAATATTTACCAGGTGGAAGAGCTGGCCTCCCAGGGTTATGTGGTGGTGGGGATCAACCACACCTACGGGGCGATCTTGAGCGTTTTTCCGGATGGGCGCCAGGTCCCCATCAATCATCAGGCGCTGCCATCTGGCGTGTCCGACGAGGTCTATGATCAGGCTTCCAACACCCTGGTCAAACAGTGGGCCGGGGACATCGGTTTCACGCTGGATGAGCTGGACAGGCTGAACCAGGAAGAAGATTGGTTCCTGTCCGGTCGGTTAAATTTGAACGAAGTGGGCGTGTTCGGGCACTCCACCGGCGCGGGGGCCACGATCGAGTTCTGCCTGGTTGATGCCCGCTGCCAGGCAGCCCTGGCCATGGACCTGTGGGCCGAACCCGCCGCTCCCGAGATCCAGGAACTGCGCCTCTCCCCGCCAGCCCTGATCATGCACAGCTCCAACTGGGACGGCCTGGATACCCCGGAGCGGAACTACGGTTTGATCGGCACCCTGGTCGAGCGGGCTGCGGGCCCGGTGGATGAACTGACCATCCAGGGCACCAAGCATTATGATTTTTCGAGCCTGCCCTTGATGTCACCCCTGGCGCCTGCCCTGGGATTGAAGGGACCCATCAATGGAAAACTGGTGCTGGAGATCATCAACGCCGAGACCGTGGCCTTTTTTGATCGAACTCTCAAGGGAGATGCGTCAGCCAGCCCCGAAACGGTTGCGGAAGGCTATCCAGAGGTGCAGTGGGGAGTGCGGCCGTGATGGGAGATAAGACCCGGCAGGAGATTCTTGCTTCCCGAGAGACCGGCTGTTTGCTTCGCAAACGACCGAGGACGGAGGACCGAATTGGTGATCAGTGATCAGTATTCAATTGTCAGCTTTGGTTAAACTCCCCGACAATC
>JARROG010000320.1:0-2351 GCA_037384185.1 Anaerolineales bacterium
CCTACGTCTACGCCGAATGGAAGAAAGCCCGGGTCCATATCGATTACCACGTGGCTGTCGATGGGCACTACTACTCGGTGCCTTATGCGCTGGTCAAGAGGGAAGTCGAGGTACGCATCACCCGCAATACCATTGAGTGCTTCCACCGCGGCAACCGGGTCGCCAGCCACCGCCGCTCCTACCAGAAGGGACGCCATACGACAGATCCAGCCCATATGCCGGAAGCACACCGCCAGGCCGGGGAGTGGTCACCCGAGCGGCTGGCGAAGTGGGCAGCCAAGACCGGGCCCGCCACCGAGAAGCTGATCCGCACCGTGCTGGGATCACGCAAGCACCCACAGCAGGCCTACCGGTCCTGCCTGGGCATTCTGCGCCTGGGCAAGGCCTATGGCGAGGAACGCCTGGAGGCCGCTTGCCGGCGGGCCCTGACCCTGGGCAGCTGCCGCTACAAAAGCATCGAATCCATCCTCAAGCACCGGCTCGATGAGCAGCCCCTGGAGGAACAGCAGGAACTGGCGTTACCCGATACCCACGACAACATCCGCGGTCCCGCGTACTACCACTGAAGGAGAGCACTATGCTGAAGCACCCCACCCTGGACAAGCTCCAGGCCCTCAAGTTTACCGGCATGGCGGCGGCGCTGGCCGACCAGATGGCCATGCCCGATATCGATGAACTGGCCTTCGAGGAGCGCCTCGGTCTGCTGGTCGACCGGGAGATCACCGAGCGGGAGAACCGCCGCCTGACCAACCGGCTGCGGCGGGCCCGCCTGCGACACGCGGCTCTGCTGGAAGATATCAACTACCAGATGCCCCGCGGGCTGGACAAAGGCCTGATCCAGTCCCTGGCCGCCTGCCGGTGGGTGAAGGAGCACCTCAACGTCATGATCACCGGCCCTACCGGCGTGGGCAAGACCTGGCTGGCCTGTGCACTGGCCCACAAGGCCTGCCGGGAGGGCTACACCGCCGAGTATATCCGCCTGACCCGGCTGTTGCGGGAGCTGATGATCGCCAAGGGCGACGGCCGCTATGGAAAAATACTCAAGGGCTTTGCCAAAACCAATCTGCTGGTTATCGATGATTGGGGGCTAAAAAAATTTATCAAAGATCAAAGTCACGACATTTTAGAAATTCTAGAAGATCGCCATCGTTTGCGATCCACGCTGATTACCAGTCAGGTTCCAGTAGATCATTGGCATGAAATTGTCGGTGATCCCACTTTGGCCGATGCTATCCTGGATCGCCTGGTTCACAACGCCTATCGCATCAATTTGAAAGGAGAGTCTATGCGCAAGAAGAAATCTAATTTGACGAACACTTAAAAATTTGAGAGATATTTAAAACCAGCGTCGCTTCGCTCCGATCGGTGGCCGCTTTGTTCCGGAACCAGCGGCCGGCTTAAGCCGGAACAGGCGGCCGACTTCCCCCGGTTTAGATGGCCGAAATCACCGGAATAGGCAATCCAATGCACTGTCTCTGAAGAAAGATGGCAAGATCAGTTCGGTCAAGCGGAATGTTTACGCAGTTACTTGAATATGAAACAGATACCGAATGAACCCAATATGATGCAGGCAGGACTTGAAGCCCTGCCTGTTTTGTTTTCAGCCGGACATATGTTTTAACAGCTCTCCGATCTCACTAACGGCAGCAACAGGATGAACTTTAAATCTGACATATGGGGCATATTGTTGGGACATTTTCATAACATCCAAAATGCTCCCTTCCAAGATACAATACCCTTTATTTTCCCCGGGAAATGCCCCCCAGTCCTTTGCTAATCCTTTACTGAGATCTTGTTTTACCATCTCCATGAGCATTCCCCAGCCAGAAGCTCTCTCTTTGGGGTCAGCCGGTATGAGATTCAGATTAAGACTCCATAGCAGAAGATATTTTCCCATAACGTAACCTCCTTTGCGAAAATCTATTCTCAAGATTTGTTGGCCTGAAATTATACGATCAAGTCAGCCTCCAGAGGGCAGGTTGCCTCCGGAGGCTGAAGAAGGGCAATTTCTGGTGTCCAATTTTCATGGTTTGACCACTAATTGTTTAAGAATAAATAGCCGCGGACAAGGTTTGCCCTAACATCATCGGTAGGGATACGGAAGAATCTAATCATTTGTGAATTTGAGACGCGGAACAGGGATGAGCTGTAAAAGTCGAAGAGGGGAGGTGAAGCAAACCGAGATTTCAGGGTCAGTTCAAACAACTTATTTAAATTAGTACCAGAATGGCTCTCGGTCAAGGAGGATATACGGCAGTGAGTTTGCGCTTATAATCTGGAAAGTGGGTGGGGTAGTTGAGAACGCATGAGGCGAAATTTTGGTCAAAGAATGGATTTAATAACAACGGATG
>JARROG010000321.1:0-2344 GCA_037384185.1 Anaerolineales bacterium
ATCGTGACCAACTTCCACGTCGTCCAGGATGCCCGCCTGCAGATAGCGGCGAATCAGCTTCAATACCCGCTTGTCTGCGATCCGTTCGGCGGCTGCCTGGACCCTTGCTGTGCCGTTGTGCCGCCCACGGATGACACCTTTTGAATTGACCGATGCGACTTGTTGTGAGTATATTGTGGCCATGGTCTAGCCTCAGGGATAGCTTTTTCTTATTGTTTTGGGCTTGTTTTATCTGGGTCATGGCTGTTCCTGGAGTTGATTATTTAAATGTTAATGCTGCGGGGCGCCAGCAGCTGTCAGTGTCAGGCGACCGTCTGGGAGTGGGCAAAACTGGCGTCCCTGACATATTCTCCCAGGGCGCCGTCCAGGTCGGGATAATCCGGGGCGGCGATGAAAGCTTCGTGGTCCGCCACGCTGTCCCACTCCACGGTCAGGATGTACTCCTCGGGGCGCTCGATCGCCCGCAGCAGCTGATCGCTCCGGTAGCCCGGCTGGCGCTGGAGGATGGGGACCACCCGGCGGTAGGTGGCTTCGAAGGCTTCGGCTTCCGCGGGATCGATCTTCAGGATCGCGATTTCTGTGACCATCTGTTCTCCTTGCTTGTACTCCAAATATCCGTTGTCCGTCACCAGGGAGATCTTGGATCCCTGCCTTGGGAACTTTGCGGTGATTATATCTGATATTCCCCTGCCTGGATATTCCAGTCTGATCAGCCTCGGCCGGCAGGGGAGGGGTCCTCAGCGATCAGAAGCTTCCCGTTGTTAATCTCTAGTTGACTGGGTTCAATCCTTGATTTCTTTCGATGACCTGTTAGAGTTGCCGCCCACTGTTTTACTGGTAGGATCCGAGCCGCCGAATGGACCGTGGGTTGTGGGGTTGGAAAAAATCCAGATATCGGAGAAAATCACGCGCTGGCAGTCTAAATTATGTATAATGAAATTGACAGGTCATATTAAATAGGTCATTGAGGAGGGAACCGATCGATGCAAAAAGTCACCGGAGGCCTATTTTATTTGTTGATCTTAATTTCTCTTATCCTTTCTGCCTGCAGTCCGGATCTAACCATCACCCTGCCCCCAGAGGAGAATACCCCAACTCCGGAGCCCGCACCCCCGGAGGAGGAAATCGCCCCTGAGCCTTCTGACACCCCGGAAACCCTGGAAGTGAGTGTCGCAGATCTGCTCGAGGCGGGCACGGCCATGAAATGGTACGACGAGGGCTACCTGGTCTTTGTGCCTGCGGGGGAGGTGACCCTGGGGGACAATCAGATCGAGAACAACCAGGTTTACTCCGCCACATTGGATGATTACTGGATCTATATGTTCCCGGTCACCAACAGCCAGTACAGCCAGTGTGTGGCAACGGGTGCCTGCACCCCGCCGGCCGATGAAGAACCTTATCCGGATATCGCTGACCCGATGGTCCGGGACGATCCGGTTGTTGGGGTCACCTGGGACCAGGCTGGAGTCTATTGCCAGTGGATGAAGGGCAGACTGCCCACCAAAGCCGAATGGGAAAAAGCCGCCCGCGGACCTCAGGCCTCCACCTATCCCTGGGGTGAGGGTGATCCCACTTGCGACCTGCTCAACTTCGACGAGTGCGAAAAGCTGGATGTCTCCCTGGTCTATGAATACCCGGAAGGCCGGAGCTACTACCAGGCCTTTGATCTGGCTGGCAACACCTTCGAGTGGGTCTTTGATCTGTACGAAGACGATATTGTCTCGCAGCTCCCGGGCGAGGAACCCTACAGCCCGCCCAACGGGACGGAGCGGGTGGTGCGCGGCAGCAGCTATGTCAGTGAAGAGGAGACCCTCCCTTCAGCAGAACTGTATTACCTGGAGCCGGACCAGTACCGGACCGACCTCGGCTTCCGCTGTGTGATCGGGGAAGCGGAGCCGGAAGGTTACGCCAGCCCCTGTGTTCAAACGGCTTTTGTGGCTGGACTGCCCGCTCCCTGGCAGCCGGGCCCCCCAATAGGTGAAAGTGAACTCCCGGATCTTGATGAGAATACCTGCGTTCCTGAGAAGGATCTTGACTGGACTTATTACTGTCCAGATCAAGCCAACCAAACAGGTGGCCTTGATCTTACGATAACTCCGCTGCCTGGCGGCGAGGCATATCTGAAATCTTATAGCTCCAATCAGGGCGTTTATTGTGCAGAAGGAAATAACCCCATTGGCTGTTTTGGCCCTGAGGGTGCTGCTGTCTCATTCGAAATATGTGCTTCCTGTACACCATTACCCAATTGGGAAATTGTAAAGTTGAGTTGTGATAATGGCTTTAGCTTGACCAATACAGATCCCCCCACCTGTGTCTACCAGGGGGGACCGCCAACCCCGGGAGG
>JARROG010000322.1:0-2339 GCA_037384185.1 Anaerolineales bacterium
CTACGGAGGAGCCAGGACTTTCAGGATCTTCAGTTTGCGACGATAAGTGATTGGCAGGGATGGTATTGATCAGGTTGCCCGGTGTCGTCGAGGTGACATCGACCTCGACATAACATTCTCCTGGTAAACCGCTGGGTTGCTGCTCCGGCACAGTGCCATTGGTCAGCTTGAGGGAGGTATCACCAACTTCCAGGGTTCCATCTGATCCATCCGTCACCGTTCCACCACAGCTCTGGCTCAGATTGGGCGGATCTGCAACGCTCATGCCAAGTGGAAAAACATCCGTCCAGGTAGCATTGGTAAGCGGATTGGCGTTGAGGTTATAGACTGAAATTCGAAGCGTAGATGTACCACCCGAAACGATGGCTATGGGAGTGAAACTCAAGTTGATCTCCGCCGGAACAGTCGCTGCGAAAACGATGATGGCTGGGATAAAAATCAGCAATAGCATGAAGCTGCTAAAAACATAAAGTAAACGGCGGTTCGTAATGAGTTTGCGCACTCTGTCTCCAAGTTATAAGCCAGGATTTCCTAACAAATAATACATTCCAACGAAAGAATTTCACCCTTCTGGAATGGCGCATATTAAAAAAGATCATGCTTGGAATTTTTAGTAGATTTGTTAGAAAAATTATAACACCGTTATAATAATAATAGCGGATCTGAAGACCCTTCCTCCCCGGCGACTCCGCCCCTCCCCAGGAGCAGCAGGAAAGTATGGGAGAATCCATCTTCAGTCCCAGCGCAAATGGGAACCGGGTGCTGCCCCCTCACCCAACCGGCCCGGAGGTGTTCACTGCCCCAAGCCTAACTCAGCTCCTGCTCCATATCAGCAAACCGGAGTCCCGAACATTACCGGCAATCAACCGTAAGTGGCGTAACTTGTTAAATCTAACCATGTTACAATTTGTACAAACTATCCATTTAACGGTTCTTAGGAGCAAACCATGAAAAAATTCCTCCAGCGCATCAAAGCTTTTTTCCTTCCACCACAGGATGCCTCAATCTGGTTGAAGATCGCGCCCTACCTGATATTGGGCTTCTTCACTCTTGCGGTGCTGGGCGGCGGTGCTTATGCCTGGGAATACACCAATTCGCCGGAATTCTGCGGCGAGACCTGCCATACCATGCCGCCTGAATACACCTCTTACCTGGCTTCACCGCATGCCAGGGTTGAATGCGTTGACTGCCATATCGGCGAAGGCTTCATCACCACCCGGATCACCCGGAAAGCTGGCGACCTCAGGCATGTGGTCGCGACCATGTTCAAAACTTACGAGTATCCTATTGAGGTCAAGCGCATGCGTCCCGCCCGGGAGACCTGTGAGTTATGCCACTTTCCGGAGAAATTTTCTGATGACAGTCTCCGGGAATACGTCAATTTCCGCAGTGATCTGGAAAACAGCTCCTATTCCACTTACCTGCTGCTGAAGACCGGGGGTGGAAGCAAACGCGAGGGCCTGGGAAAGGGCATCCATTGGCATATTGAGAACCCGATCTACTATCTTCCCCTTGATAGAGATGAACAGGAGATCCCCTACATTCGGGTCGAGAAAGAGGATGGCAGCAGCGTAGAGTATCTTGACATCAACAGCGAGATCGATCCCAACCAGATCAACCAGGAAGATTTGAAAGAGATGGACTGCATCACCTGCCACAACCGCATTACCCACCTGGTTGACTATCCAGAAGAGGCTGTCGACACGCTGCTGGATCGAGGTTTGATCTCAGCCGACATTCCAGAGATTCGAAAGGTTGCTCTGGAAACCTACTACAAGGATTACAGCTCACTGCAAACCTCGGAAAAAGCCTTTGACCTGCTGGATTATTTTTATCGAGAACAGTATCCTGATTATTATGGGGATCACCAGCAGCAGATCGCTCAGTAGGTCTATATAGCGCGTCACCGACTGAGTGCTAACCTCAAGCGCCCGGGCAATCTGTGAGGCATTCAGCAGTGATCCCTGGGTGTGCGCCAGCATTGTCCACAGCCGCTCAAGGGTCGTTGCCGGAATGCGTGGACCGAACATCGGCACGTCACGCTCTAAGTAGGTGCGGATAAAATCCTTTCGCAGCGCAAGACTATCAGCATCAGTATCAGCTAAGTAAGCATCAGGAAAACCGCCCCGCAGCCATAACCGCTCGCGCGCTCTCCGGTTGTCCTCGACTTCGGTTGCGGTCAGCGGTGTCATTTCGATATAAGCGATCCGACCGGCCAGGGATTCTGACTGGCGCAACAGATCGATTGCGGCCGAACCAAGGATTAGGAAGCGACCTTTGCCTTTGTTCTTCCGCCGCCCCTTGTCGATTACACCGCGCAAGGAATCGAAGATTTCCGG
>JARROG010000323.1:0-2320 GCA_037384185.1 Anaerolineales bacterium
CAGAAATAAATCGGCTCAATGCTGATTCGGTAAATATCCAAACAGGAAATCCTGCCCAATTCTCACCTTTGCTAACGCTACTTGTTTTTGGAAGCTTGGGGCTATTTCTTCTTGTAACTACCAAACCAATTGAGGAACGCTGGTTGATAGATTTTGTAGGTTTAACACTGGTGATTTTTTTCATCTGGAGTCCTGGATATAGCCCGCAATGGATTCTCTATTTATTGCCTATCATGTTGATTTCTCTTCCTGAGCGAGAAAGTATATTATTTACTGCTGTACTTGTCTTGATTAATCTGCTGGAATGGCCAGTACTTCTTTCCCGCGGTATGTTCTGGGCCTTGTATTCCCTGGTGCCACTGAGAACTGGAATGTTAATACTATTGGGTTGGAGATTTTATCAAACGGCCAGGGATCTGCCGGGTTCAGAAGAGAGGGCTTTGCGTGCGAATCAATAAAATCAACATCAGCCAGCAGCTAATTGTTGTTTTTCTGGGGATTATAATTCTGACAGGATTGCTCTGGGTCAATTTTCAATTTTCGCAGAACAATCCAGGTGGTAATGATTTTCTGGTCCATTACATCGGTACGCGATCCTTCCTATATGAGGGAGTGAGTCCCTACAGTGATGAAGTTGCCCTGAGAATACAAACCGCTGCTTACGGACATCCAGCTCAGGGGCCAGAGCATGAACTGAGGGTAGCTTATCCTTTATACTCGATCATCCTTTTCGCGCCATTCTCAATCATTCCGGATTTTGAGCTGGCAAGAGCGATCTGGATGACAGTCCTCGAAATATCTTTGGTGGGGATGTGTTTTCTGGTTTTGAATCTATTCGATTGGAAACCGTCTCTGCTCGTACAGGCTATGCTCTTGTTATTCTCGCTGCTCTGGTATCACGCTGTTAGGGGGATCGTCAACGGAAACGCGGTGATCTTGGTTGCATTCGCTATAACGTTAGCCCTGTTATTGTTGAAACGTCATAAAGATCAATCAGCGGGCTTGCTTTTGGCGTTGACAACTATCAAACCACAGCTGGTGGTTCTGTTGATACCAATCCTGCTGTTCTGGGGCTGGCGCAGCAGAAGAGGTGTTTTCTTGGCCTGGTTCTTCGGTTCGCTGCTGGCCCTTTTCAGTTTTGGCTGGTTGCTGATACCTGATTGGATAATGCAAAATCTCTGGGAAATCCTACGTTATCCTGGTTATAATCCGGCAGGCACCTTAGCCGAAGCGTTGGCAGAGTGGCTGCCAGCATTCGAAACCCAGCTCAAGTGGGGGATTGCCAGCTTGCTGGGAATATTGCTGGTATATGAGTGGAGCAAAATCAAAAAGGATAACTTCAACCGGTTAATCTGGACCGCAATGCTCACGTTGACAGTTAGTCAGTGGATAGGGATCCAGACCGATCCTGGCAACTTTATCATTCTTTTCCCAGCGCTGATTTTGGTTATATCAATTCTGTGCAAAAAGTGGGAAACCCAAGAAATTTGGATCACAGGAGGAATCCTTGGGTTTCTGCTGATTGGGCTCTGGATTCTCTTTGTTGTCACTATCCAACGCACCTACCAGCCAGTTCAGAATCCCGTGATGTTCATCCCGGTTCCTGCCTTCTGCTTGATCGGATTGTATTGGGTGAAATGGTGGGTGATCGGAGCTCTGCCCCAAGAATGGATTACCGCGGCATGAATTGGAAACATTATCTGATCTTAACGCTTCTAAGTGCTGTCGTTCTGGGAGTAACTGCATCCTTTCTAAACTCACCAGGATATATGGACGCGGAGTATTATTATGTGATGGGTCTTCGCATAGCCAAATATGGCGAATTCTCAGAACCTTTCATCTGGAACTATCTCACAGAAATTCAGACAATACCGCATCCAGGTTTTTCTTACTGGATGCCGATTCCAGCATTGGTGTCATCAATAGGAATGTGGATCACAAGAATATTTAGCTTTTCTGCAGCGAGGAGCGGTCCTATTGCCATCGCAGCACTGATTCCGGCAGTTTCTATGGGCCTCTGCTACCGCCTGACAGGGAAGAGGTTGATCTCCTGGCTGGCAGGTATGTTAGCCGTATTTCCTGCCTTTTACAGTATATTTTTGACTACAACGGATTCCTTTGGAATTATGATGCTTTTGGGGGGAATTTATCTCTGGACAGCTTTAGGAAATGACAGCCGGAGTAAATATTTAGTCCTGGGATTGCTTACAGGTTTATTACACTTGACCAGACCGGATGGACTGCTGTGGTTTGCTGCAGGTCTGCTCCTGGTCTACAAAAGCGAGAAGAAAATATTGGAATCCGGGGCGTTATTAATCAT
>JARROG010000324.1:0-2309 GCA_037384185.1 Anaerolineales bacterium
GATGCCTCCAGTTACATGACCGGAGCAAACCTAGTTGTGGATGGAGGATGGACAGCATGGTAAACATCCTGGCGATTATCCCGGCCCGGGGAGGTTCCAAGGGCATTCCCCGTAAGAATATCAAGCCGCTGGGTGGCCACCCCCTGATCTCGTACAGTATTGCTGCTGCCAATTCATCCCGCGCAGTCGACCGTACGATTGTCAGCACTGACGATCTCGAAATTGCCGAGGTTTCGCGGGAGTATGGCGCAGAGGTTCCGTATATCAGGCCGGAGGAACTTGCTCTGGACGATACCCGCGACCTCCCTGTCTTCCAGCATGCTCTTGAGTGGTTAGCAAGGGAAGAAGATTATCATCCTGAGCTTGTAGTCCAGCTCAGGCCCACCAGTCCCTTCCGTCCCCCTGATCTGGTGGATAAAGCCGTTGCGATTCTGCGCAATCATCCCGAGGCCAGCTCGGTGAGGGGAGTTGTACCGACAAAGCAGAATCCCTATAAGATGTGGCGGGTTGGAGAAGGTGGCCTGATGTTTCCTCTGCTGGAGAGCGATCTACCAGAACCTTATAATATGCCCCGTCAGGAACTGCCGTCAACTGTCTGGCAGACCGGGCATAATGATGCCATCCGATCAGAGACCATCCTGGGGGGATCGATGAGCGGACCGAGGATCCATGCTTGCGAGATTAATCCTGCCTTTGCTGTGGATCTGGACAATGCTCTGGACTGGGAAAGAGCAGAAGGAGAACTGGATTTCCTGGCTGGACAGATTGTCCTGCCGGAAAACTTCCGGGGAATCCAGTTGGAAGATCTCAGTCTTCTAGTCCTGGATTTCGATGGAGTATTGACTGATAATCGGGTCTATGTCACTGAAGATGGTCAGGAGAGCATCGCTGCCCACCGAGGGGATGGAATGGGCGTTTCCCTGGCCCGGAACGCTGGACTGGAGGTAGTGATCCTTTCCAAGGAGCGCAATCCTGTAGTGCAGGCCCGGGCTGAAAAAATGGGAGTTGCGGCCTATCAGGGTATTGATGATAAAGCGGCAAAATTGACCGAGCTCATGGAGGAGCGGGGATTTGCCCGCCGGCAAGTCGCCTATATTGGGAATGATCTCAACGATCTTCCTTGTTTTCCATTGGTCGGGTTGTCAGTTTGCGTGGCAGACAGCCACCCTCAGGTGCGTCATGAGGCGAATCTGATTTTGAGCAAGGAAGGTGGTAGAGGAGCCGTGCGGGAGTTTATTGATCTTGTTCTGCGGTCCAAGGACGCAGCAGGCAGGATGGGAGAATAATTAATGAAACGAGAAGTTAAACTGGGAAACCGGTTGGTCGGCGACGGCCATCCTGTCTATATCACTGCGGAGATCGGGATCAACCACAACGGAGATCTCTCTATCGCTAAAGAACTGATCGACGCTGCAGTTGAAGCAGGTTGTGATGCGGTTAAATTCCAGAAACGGACTCCTGAACTCTGTGTGCCACCTGAGCAGCGTGACAAGATGCGCCATACGCCTTGGGGCTATATCAGTTACATGGAGTACCGGGAAAAAGTGGAATTTGGAGAGGATGAGTACAGCGAGATCGTTGAATACTGCCAGGAAAAAAATATTGATTGGCAGGCTTCCGCCTGGGATGAACCCTCAGTGGATTTTCTGGAAAAGTTCGATCCCATTGTCCATAAAGTGGCTTCTGCTTCTCTGACAGACACAGCTTTGCTCAAGAAGATCCGGGCTCAAGGGAAACCCATGATCCTTTCTTCCGGCATGTCAGAGATGGAACAGATCAAGGCTGCAGTCGACCTGGTTGGAACAGATGACCTGATTCTGGCCCACTGCACCAGTACCTACCCTTGCCCACCATCTGAGCTCAACTTGCGGATGATCCAGACCCTGCGGGACCTGTATCCCTGTCCGATTGGCTATTCCGGGCACGAGGTCGGGCTTCCGACAACTGTAGCCGCCGTGGTTCTGGGCGCTTGCCTGGTGGAGCGCCATATCACCCTGGACCGGGCAATGTGGGGATCGGATCAGGCAGCATCCATTGAGCCTGGTGGGCTCAGGCGGCTCGTGAAATATATCAGGGGGGTGGAAGAAGCGCTCGGTGATGGAGTCAAGACGGTTTATGACAGTGAAAAACCCAGCCTGGAAAAATTGCGCCGGACAGACACGCTTCCTATACGGGGACGTTATCATAAGGAATAACCTGGATAGTAGTTTGATCAGGATCTGGGCAGGAACCTATGGGTAAGCTGATGACAGTGATTGGGCGCACCGTTCGCAAACTGCGGCTTTTCAGTCGGACATCGATTAAGAACA
>JARROG010000325.1:0-2303 GCA_037384185.1 Anaerolineales bacterium
TGAAACGCGGGATTTTGAAGAAGAGATGCTCGCAGTGGCTGAAGAAACGCTTTCCATTCAAAAGGAAGATGGCAGGCGATTTATTGGTATTTGGGCGATGGCGGATGATCCCCTGCGTCGAGAGATGCTGGCAGAGCACGGCTATGAGCGGAAAGGCTGGGTTGAAACTCAGCATCGGCGTGATCTTTTACTGGCGATCCCGGATGTGCCGTTGCCGGCTGGATATACTATACGTGCTCTTGGGGATGGTCTGGAACTGCTGGAGCGCTGTTATGCCTCAGGTTTAGGCTTTCACGAAGGGGATATCAAGATCGCGGTGGAAAACCGGGATGACCCCACCTGGTATCGGAATATTCAAAACGCTCCCCTTTACAGGCGCGACCTGGACCTGGTAGCTGTCGCTGATGACGGATCGATTGCTTCTTTTTGCACAATCTGGTTTGATGACGTCACGCGCAGTGCTTATTATGAACCTGTTGCCACTGTGCCCGCCCATCAGCGCCGCGGTTTGAGCCGGGCCGTACTTACCGAGGGGCTCCGCCGATTAAAAAAGATGGGCTGCTTGTGGGCTTTCGTTGGAGGCTTTGAGCCTGGTCCAAACAGGCTTTACGAAACGACAATCGGACCCGCATATCAAGAATATCAATCATGGGTGAAAACCTGGTAAAACGAAAAGAGGTGGTGATGGAAGCTCGTATTAGTATCATAGCATTGGGTGTTCAAGATTTGGAAAGGTCTTTCCGCTTCTATCATGAAGGCTTGGGATTTCCAACAGACAGCAAGCTTACAGATGGTGTCATTTTCTTTCAAACCTCTGGGACCCGCCTTGAACTCTACCCTCTTGATAAGCTGGCAGAGGAGATTTCACCAGGAATGTCAGGAGAAAGATCCGGGTTTCCCGGGATTACCCTGGCGCATAACACGAAGACCAGAGCAGAGGTGGACCAGTTACTGCGACTGGCAGAAAGGGCTGGTGGAAAAATTGTCAAACCCGGGCAAGATATGTTTTGGGGCGGTTACAGCGGTTATTTCACTGATCCGGATGGATATTACTGGGAAGTTGCCTGGGCTGATTTTTGGCAATTCAACCCCGATGGCAGCCTTGTTGTTTAGGCCAAGTCTTTTTAGACAGGAGAAGCTATATGAAAAAGTCATGGTATCAAAAAATGCAGGATAAGCCTGGCTATCCAAAGGTACTCATCCTCGAGGAGCGCTTCCCTTGCTATAACGCGGTCCATAAAATGGGTGCCAAGGCTGGGGACGAGATTGTTCTGGTCAATCCGTCCGAGGTGATCCCTTTTATGGCGGATGTGCCTGAAGGGCAGGTCATCACCCTGGCGGATATTTGCAGCGCCCTGGCTGTAAAACATGGTGTGAAGGGGTGCTGCACACTGACTGCTGGCATTTTCACCATGACCATCGCTAACGCCGTTGAGGAAGTCAAGGCCCAGGGAGATAGATCATCTTTGAGCAGGATCCCCTGGTGGCGCACGCTGAAAAGTGATGGCTTCCTCAATGATAAATTTCCGGGCGGTCAGGAAGCCCAGAAAAGACTGCTTGAATCGGAGGGTCATAAGGTTATTTCCCGCGGAAAGAAATATCAACTGATTGGATAGTAGTGCTTACTTTTTACCCTTGAGGCATATTCTCACGCTCTCCACGAAGGAAGTTCGTGAGGATCTGGTTGCGATCTTATTTGGATAAGGAGAAAAGTGATCAATAGTGAAGAATTCACAAAAATGCTGTCCTTTGAGCTGGACATTGTCAAGAATCAAACGGCTGGATTATCCCAGGAAGACAGTCTCTTACAGCCCGAATCTGGTGGTAATTGCCTGAATTGGGTGATGGGGCACTTGGTGGTGAATTTGATAGACATCCTGCAGGTTCTAGAAGGAAAAATGCAAGGAGATCTGCCAAATGTTTCCCGGTATCGGATCGGTTCGGAACCTATCCTATGTGAGGAAGAAGGTGTACTCACGCTTGAGGAATTGCTCGAAACCTATATCCTCATGAATAATAGGGTTCTCAACCAATTAGCCGAAATGTCAGAGGATGATTTTGAAGAGGAGATCGATTTCTGGCAGGGAAAGTCAAGGCGTGGTTATGTTGCTTTTTTCTATTTTTTCCACAACACCTATCACCTCGGTCAATTGGAATACCTGCGCAATTTGGCAGGTAAAACAGAGAAGATCATCTAGAGAAAGCTGAGGTGTCCTAATGAACACCAAAAAATTTCCTGGATCTTGGGGAATCCTGATTCACCAGTTCTTTTAAAGATTATGCGCTGGATTGCGCGTGTTTAG
>JARROG010000326.1:0-2273 GCA_037384185.1 Anaerolineales bacterium
ACGGATCGGCGATGTGGGCGATTTTTGATCTCTCTGTCTGGACAGATATCTTGACTGCAAAATCGGATATGATAAAATCATTTTCGCTGGGGGCGTGGTGTAGCGGTTAACATGCGGCCCTGTCAAGGCCGAGATCGCCGGTTCGAATCCGGTCGTCCCCGCCAGCAAATAGAACCACTTCTCCGGAAGTGGTTCTTTCTGTTTAAAAACAATCTACTTCAACCCACTTGGTTTGAGGTATGCTTAAAGGTAGATTTTCCATCAGACAGGATCATTGAATGAATATGTCACAAGCACCCTTGTACTTGAAGATCATCCTCGCCTTTCTTGCCGTGCTGGTCCTTTACCAATTTTTAGCGCGCCTCTTGCGCCTGGTTTTCCGCTTCCCGGCGCCGGCGTTCATTGGCTTCTTCCTGGACAGCGATGTCCGCCGGCGGCTCCAGCCGCCGGAAAATATTATCTCCGGAGCAGGGATTCAACCGGGGATGAAGGTCCTGGAGATCGGCTGCGGGAGTGGGGGCTATACGACTTTTTTCGCCCGGGCAGTTGGGCCTGAAGGCCAACTGGAAGCACTCGACATCCAGGCCAGGATGCTCGCCCAGGTTGAGAGCAAACTCCAGCGTCCAGAATTTCAGGATATTGACAACGTAACTCTCCATCAAGCCAGTGCCTATCAGCTTCCCTTTGGGGAGAGCGAGTTCGACCTGGCGATCTTTAACACGGTTCTGCCAGAAATTCCAGATCAGAAACGGGCTCTCGCAGAAGCCAGGAGGGTTCTCAAACCGGACGGCATACTGGCTATCTCTGAGCTGCTGCTGGACCCGGATTATCCGCTGCAATCTGCGACAATCCGCAAGGGAAGGGAAGCTGGATTCATTCTCGAGGGAATCTACGGGAATTTTTGGACCTATACCGCCCGCTTTTACAAGCCTGATTGATATTTAGCCTTTGTAACATTTTTAACGGTAGTTCCGTTCTATTAGTGAGCAGCCGCAGATACGCACACAAGGCCCGGGTGGACAGGGGCTGCACTGCCAAAACCGGGAACGGGAGGAACCGTACATGTCACTACCTAAAAAATCCCTGCTGATCAGCGCCCTACTGATTGCTCTGGCTTTCGTTCTGGCCGGCTGCATCCCAGGAACTCCCCCACCCTGTTCGCAAGAGCTGCTGGTCAAGGCCATTAACGACGCCAACTCCAATGGACCGGGGACTGACGTGATCAACCTGGATGGAAGCTGTATCTTCCAGCTGGGAGAGGTCGATAACACTGTGGACGGCAACAACGGGCTGCCCGCTGTCACCAGCTCGATTGTCATCAACGGCAACGGAGCCACGGTGCGCCGCAGCACAGGTTCGCAAAAAGCAGCCATCCGGCTCTTCTATGTTGCCCAGAATGGGGACCTGACCATCAATGATCTGATCCTGTATGACGGGATAGGCATGGAACCGCCGGACATCACACTTCCCATCCGGAACTACGGCGGAGCCGTCTACAATGCCGGCACCCTGACCGTTAATGACAGCCTGTTCGACTACAATCGGGCCGCCCAGAAAGGGGGAGCGATCTACAATGCCGGGACCATGACCGCGACGAACACCACTTTCCAGAACAATGCCGTCAATCTCAACAACACACCCGGAGAATCGGGTGGCGCAATTTACAATGACGGCAGCGCCACGCTGACTGCCTGTACGGTAGCCAACAATATCGCCAGCCAGTCCGGAGCGGGCATCACCAACAGCGGGACAATGACGGTCACCAACAGCACCATCTCTGGCAACACAACCACCATCGCCGGCCTGGCCAGCGGCGCGGCGGTGATGAATTCGGGCTCGATCACCATCAGCTTTTCGACAATCGCCAACAATGTCAGCACCACAGCCGGGGCAGTCTTCTCGGCTCCGGATACGATCGAGATCCACAACACGATCATCGCCGACAACGCAGGCGGCAACTGCAGTTATCCTCCCACCAGCATGATCCTGGGCATAAACATCGACAGCGATGCTTCCTGCGGAGGCATGGTTGTGGCGGATCCCCAGCTCGGACCCCTGGCAAATAACGGCGGTCCTACCCAGACTCACAGTATTGCGCCAACCAGTCCTGCCCGGGATGCGGCTTTCGGCCTCTGCCCTGCCACTGACCAGCGCGGGGAACCCCGACCACAAACGACGCGACACAGGCCAACGTGAGCAGACGCCTGAGTGGGTGGCAACTGTTCATCCGAGTCTTCCTTTCTCCCGATCCTTGTCCTGCACCTGGGCGGCCA
>JARROG010000327.1:0-2244 GCA_037384185.1 Anaerolineales bacterium
TGGGCTCTCCTCCTGGGACATCTCCGGGGGGGATTTGCTGTGAGCAGTCCGGGCAGGACAGAAATCGTTTTTCCCGTCCGGTGCGCTAGGGGCAGAATATTGAGATCAAAACGGGTTGTCATATTGATTTTTCCAGCTGGATGGTATGGCTGTTATTATTATACTGGTAAAATGATGAGCGAGGCTACAACAAACCTGTCTGAGAAATGAATGAGCATTGAACTGATCCAAACCGAGCCGAAATTCCAGGACCTCAAAGAGGATTGGAATTCCCTACTAGTAGATAGTGCAAGTCACGTGCCGTTTTTACGGCATGAGTTTTTAGAAAGCTGGTGGCAAACCCTGGGAGGGGGTGAATGGACTGCGGGAGATCTGGCCATTCTGCTCCACAGAGACGATGCTGGTAAATTGGACGGTATCGCGCCTTTTTTCCGCCATGCTGACCGGATCCTATTCTTGGGTAGCCATGAGATATCCGATTATCTGGACTTTATCGCTTCTCCTAATAAGCTAGCAGGTATCATCAGCGAGTTCCTTGATTTCATACAAGGACCTTCATTTCCTGATTGGATGGTTCTTGATCTATATAACCTTCTGGACAGCTCCCCATCACTTCCAATATTGAGGAACGCAACGCGGGAGAAAGGCCTTACACTGCAGGAACAGGTCATCCAACCCGCGCCCTACATCCAGCTTCCCACTAGCTGGGGGGCTTATCTGGGAGATCTCTCACCTCGTTATCGACGTGATATCGAAAAGAAGCTAACCACGGCTGATCAGTATTTTCTCCCCATCTCCTGGTACATCGCCGATGATCCCCTTCTCTTGGAGAGAGAACTGGATGATTTTTTAGAGTTGATGGCCAACCATCCTGAGAAAGACCTTTTTTTGACACCGGAGATGGTCCGACAGATTAAAAGCTCCTCCAGGGCAGCATTCGAGGCCGGATGGCTCCAACTGGCTTTTTTACAAGTTGGGGATATCAAAGCCGCCGGGTATCTTAATTTCGATTTTAACGATCAAATCTGGGTCTATAACTCAGGATTTAATCCCCTCTTTGAAAATATCACTCCTGGATGGGTGCTCCTGGGAAAGCTCATCCGCTGGGCTATCGAAGAAGGGAGAACCAAGCTGGATTTCATGCGGGGAGATGAAACCTATAAATATCAGTTCGGGGGGATTGACAAGCAGGTCCTCAGGCTGCAGATCAAGCGATAACCCATCTCTTGTACTCATTCATTTGAACCAGTTTGATCTCTCCAAACACCTGGTATCCGGGTCCCACAGTCCGGGCAGGTTCCTTCTCCTGTGATGCGGTACTGCTGGATCGAAAATCCCATCCTCTTGATTAAGGGAGCCTGGCAATTATGGCAGTGGGTATGTTCATATTTCCCCAAGCTGCCTGGTAAATTACCCCCGTATACATATTGAAGGCCTGTTTGATAGCCGATTTCGACTGCCTCCAATATCTGGCGGTAATTTGTCCTGGGGACATCGCGCATCTTGTACTCAGGCCGAAATGCCGTGACATGCCAGGGGATCTCCGGAGAGACAGAATAGATGAAATCAGCCATCTCCTGAAGTTCTTCGTTTGAATCGTTGAAACCTGGCACCAGCAGCGTGACGATCTCAACCCAGAATCCCAAATCCACAGCATAGGCAATGCTGTCTAAAACGGGCTGCAGCTGACCGCCCAGGTCGCGATAGTGGTTCGCCTGCATGGTTTTTAGATCGACTTTAAAACCCTTCAAGTACGGCTTGAGAAAATCCAGGACCTCCCGAGTGGCGAAACCATTTGAAACATAGACCTGCTTCAATCCGGCCGCTTCTGCCTGTTTGAAAATATCTAAGGCCCATTCACTGGTTATCAGGGGTTCATTGTAGGAAGAAGCCACCACTTCTGCCCCGAGACTCAGACCATAATCCACCAGTTCATCAGGTTTGATTGCTTGCACGTACTCTGCCAACCTGTCCGTGCCCTGCTCCCGCAAGGCCTGGGAAGTAATCCAATTCTGGCAGTAATCACACCGGAAATTACAACCGAGCATTCCAAAGGTCAGGGCGTCCGCTCCCGCTAAAAAATGGTAAAACGGTTTCTTTTCAATAGGATCTACCTGGAGAGAAGAAACATACCCCCAGGGCACCAGCAGTTGGCCTTCTTTATTGAATCGAAGCTTGCAGATTCCCCTCTGGCCAGGTTTAATTCGGCAGGTATGGGCGCAGGCCAAACAGCGCACAACTTCG
>JARROG010000328.1:0-2244 GCA_037384185.1 Anaerolineales bacterium
GTTGTGGGGGGCAACGTTGAACCCTCCGGGATGACATCCAAAGGATCGTAAATAGCATCAAAGAGGCAGGTGCCCGGGAACGCGATTTCAGCATAAAAGGAAAGCCGGCCCTCCTGGTAACCGATATGCAAGAATATTTTCTATCCCCTGAATCCCATGCCTTTATCCCTTCAGCCGGGGCCATTATCCCTAATATCCTTCAAATAATAATCAAAGGCCTCAATTCTGGGGAAGGGGTGAAGGGCTACGGATCGGGTAGCAGGTTTAAGGTAGAATTTCTGAACCGGATCAGTACCGACCAGTAAACCGGCATTTGGATAGGTTCATCAGGGCGCTATATGAATAAAAAAGAAAACGGGATATACAGGATCATATCCATCATCCTGATCATCGGTATCACCATCCTTCTGGTGGACGTGATTCTGCCCAGGTATCTTCCCTCCAAACCGGAAAAGATGCTGGAGGAGATCGATTTTTCAAGCTCCGACTGGATCGAGAATTATGCAGAAGAAACAGGGGGTGTCTATGGAAAGGATTTCTATATCAACACCGCCTTCACTTATAATGTCCGGGCCAGTAAGCTGATCGCGACCTACGCCTCCCAAAAGACCGTGGAAGAAGCCAGAGAGTATTACCTGAGTCTTCCGGGAGCTGAACTCTCCGGCCGAAATGACGAAACCAGCTTGAATGTTGTCATTCCGGAAGGCGGTCAAACCCTGCGGGTCTACAACTATTATTCTTCCGTCTCCAGAGTGTTTGAATTGGAATATGCCCTTGCCCCCGACACTGCAGCGCTGGTGATCGGCCAGCTGGAACAAGCCTTCCCTGCGGCGAATTTATCCGCAATTCCTGAGGTCCAGGAGCTGATCAGTGGAGAGGTCTTTGGAGGATATGTCCGGTACGGCTACGATCAGCTGGATGCTTATACCCATCCCTATCGGCCCATATACTCCCGAGCATTCTATTTCAGCGGGACAGAAGAGAATTTCCTGAGCGTGATCGCCAAGATGGCGGCAAGCTATCCGGAGTACCGTTATGACCAAACCCAGGACGCCTATCATTTTAAGATTGAAGGCCAAATCGTTTCCCTGGGTTATTTCGTGACCGACCTGGGAGAAGCAGTCGTTTCGGTCGCTTTTCAGCAAGACCTCCCTTTATAAATTCTCCTGACCCGGGGCATCAGATTTACTCTCCCGAACGATTCTGTTCCTGAACAGCCTCTAGGCCCCCGGCGTCCGGCCTTAATCGATTTCCCAAGCCCACTTTTTCCTCAAGAATGTGATTTGTCAATTGACAAACGTGATTTTTTCGTGTAATATGTGGATTAAATCACATATGTGAAAATAAAATTCACAAATGTTACAAATCTATTGCCCTGTTGATCAGCAGGAGAGCCAGTTGGTGCTGCGATTTGAAGCGGATAATTCCAGGCAATTTTTCCTTAACGAGTGAAAATATTTCCAGAAGAGGCAATTGAAAAAGGAGGTGACGGAGAAGATTATCTGATGTTGGTTGTTTTTTCGTGGGGACCGGGGAAGCTGGTCCCACCCAAACCAAACTAATGTACGGAGGAGAATAAATGAATTTCAAGAAAATGTCGGTCGTCCTGGCAATCCTGATGGTTGTAGCAGTCTTGGTTGCTTGTGCGCCGGAAGCTGTTGAAAAAACTACTGCCCCTGCAGAAGAAGTTGCAGCAGAAGAGGTGGAGCAGGAAACAGAAATGCGCACCTACTATATGGTGTCCTCTCACCAGGCCCATCCTTATTTTGCTGATTCCCACCTTGCACTGCGCTATGCTGCCGAGTACTTCCAGGTGAATATCATCGCAGCTGGCCCAGAAGGTTGGGACACGCAGGCTCAGGCAGAGGCAATTGAGGTTGCTGTCGCCAATCAGGCTGACGGCATCATCACCCGCATGTGGGATGACTCCCCTGCAGAAGCGGTCAAGAAAGCCATGGCTGCCGGCATTCCGGTGATCATGACTGAGACCCGCACTGCGGTCAACCCGGGACTCACCTACATCGGTCTCGATAACTATCAGTGTGGACGCGACACAGCAAAAGAGCTGATCGATCGCGCTGGCACGACCGGCAAAGTCGCCCTGATGGGCAACTGGGGCGCTGCCAACACTGACGCCAAACTTGCTGGCGTAAAGGATTATTTGGCTGAGAACTCTGATTGGGAAGTCGTTGTTGAGGCTGACGACAAAGCTGCGACGGCTGATGCCATTGAGGCTGCCAAGAG
>JARROG010000329.1:0-2239 GCA_037384185.1 Anaerolineales bacterium
GAGCTGACCTACGAGGATCGGCGACGGGTCCATAACCTGAAATACTTCACCTGGGTTGAGCAGCAGGGCAAGACCTATGATGAAATCCAGGACCAGTGGTATGAACGAGACTTCTGGACCGGTTTCCAAGAGCAGATTCCCGAGATCGATGAATTGATCGAGGAATTCAATGCAAAAGTTGGCTTGATCTAGGTTCTGATCGGGAAGCAGTCACCCGCGAAATCACCCAAACGCTGGATAACAATTGATTGTTATCCAGCGTTTTTTTATTTTGGATGCTTGCCAGGCAAAATCGAAGGTAGGCGTCCATCTCAGGGGCGGGGCAATTTGGAAAAACAATCAGGGGTCTGGGAAATTGCTGCCCCGGAGGATAGAATGGGATCAGAATAAATCCACTGGCTGATCCAGAACTCTCTGGATCAGCGTAAAAAAAGGGGGAATTTCAATGCTTGCTCCTTATTTTTCGCCTGAAGCCCTCATTCTGGTAGCCATCATACCCTCTCCTGAGGATCTTCAGGTAGCCAGGGTTTTAGGCTGGTACCGGATTCCAATCCGGACTGCGCCCCGGATTCTCAACGTTGAGTATCTGGCTTTTTACCAGCCTTCTTCGTTTCAGGACCGAAAATGGCGGGTTGAGTTCTATGCCCCGGTCCTGGGACATGAACTAGCAACCCGGCTGGATCTGCTCAGACAGGAATCGGACCACCCCCGGGCTGATGAGGAGTATTATAAAATTCAGCTCGGTCCTGTCCGCTCTCTTGCTCGCCCGATTCAAGCAGGCCGCTGGAAGCGTTTTACTTTCTTGTATACGACCGGTGAATACCTGCGCAAAGCCAGTGAGCTGGCCGATCTCACAGTCTCTCCCGCAGAACGCAGGAGGTTGTGGAAAGCCCTACGGGAGCGGGCTGAAGCGGCCAGCTGTTATCAGGCGTCGAAATACGAATCGGAGCTTATTTCATTTGATCTTCTCAGTAAATTCCTGGGAATTCCCAGCGAGGGATGAAAATTGAAGTGCCGCTGAAAGTAAGGGACATGTAAAAGCACGGACTGGGGGTATAATTCTTCCGGTAAGAAGTATGGCGGATTTTCTATCGCAAAGGAAGGACCCATGAAAAAAACATTATTGAAAAACGGGCAGTTGGTTACAGCGGAAAAAACCTTCAAGGCAGATCTGTTGATCGATGGTGAAAAGATCTCCCGGGTGGGAGAGGACATCCAGTTGAACGGTGTCAAGGAAATCGATCTCTCGGGAAAGTATATCCTCCCCGGCGGCATTGATCCTCATGTCCATCTCGATCTGGAGATGTTCAATACCGTCTCATCGGATGATCATTATACCGGTACAAAAGCAGCTGCATTTGGTGGAACGACCACTGTGATCGATTTCGTGGAGGACAAGGATCCAGATCTGTTGAAAAATATCGCCGCTCGGCGGGATCAAGCGGACCCCAAAGTTGCCGTGGATTACAGCTTGCATCTGAACATTACCCACTTCGACTTAGCGGTTGCTGACCAGATCCCTTCGGTCCTGGATAGTGGTGTCACAACACTTAAGGTTTTCACAGCTTATAATCACCGTCTTCGACTCCATGATGGAGAGATCTTCCAGTTGATGATGGTCGCTGCCGAACATGGGTTGTTGACAATGATGCACGCTGAGAACGGCGACGTGATTGAAGTGTTGGTCGACAACGCGCTGAAGGCTGGGCATACGAAACCTATCTGGCACGCGCGCACCAGACCGGCTTGGGGCGCTGTAGAAGCGGTCCTGCGGGGAGCTGCTCTGGCAGCTCAGGCAGAGGCACCGCTATATATTGTGCATCTCAACACTGGAGGCGGAGTTGACCAGCTAAGCTATGCCCGGGAGCGTGGAGTTCAGGTGATGGGAGAGACCTGTCCGCCATATCTGTTTTTCACAGAGGAAGACCTGAAGCGGCCGGACGGCGCCAAGTGGATCTGTTCCCCGCCCATGCGCACAGCTGATGATAACCAGCGGATCTGGAAAGGTCTGGAAAATAGCGAGATCCAAACAGTGGGCACCGACCATTGTCCGTTCTTCTACGATGGAACCACAGCGATCGAGTATGAGGGTCAAATGGTCAAGATCCCGGGGAAAGAATTAGGAAAGAATGATTTCACTAAGATCCCGAATGGCCTGCCTGGCGTGGGAGATCGAATGCCTGTCCTATGGACCGAAGGAGTTGGTAAAGGCAGGATCACGCCCAATCAGTTTGTCGCC
>JARROG010000330.1:0-2235 GCA_037384185.1 Anaerolineales bacterium
GAACACCGGAAAGACTTTTTCCTGGCTACCAAGACCGAAGAGCGCACCTATCAGGGAGCAAAAGAAGAACTCCAGCGTTCTCTGGAACGCTTGGGAGTCGAGCAGGTGGACTTGTGGCAGATGCATCTGCTGGTGGATCCCCAGGAGTGGGAAACTGCCATGGGTCCCGGCGGCGCACTGGAAGCTTTCCTGGAAGCCAAAGAAGCCGGCTTTACCCGCTTTCTGGGCGTGACCGGCCACGGTCTGACCACCCCTGCCATGCACCTGCGCAGCCTGGAACGCTATGATTTTGATTCAGTCCTACTCCCAGATAATTATCTCCTGCTCAAAGACCCGGATTACGCGGCTGATTTTGAGCAGCTTGTGGATCTCTGCCAAAAAAGGAAGGTAGCTGTCCAGACCATCAAATCTCTGGCCCGCGGTCCTAAGAGAGAGGGCGACGACCGCTTTGCTGTCTGGTACGATCCTCTGGTCGAGGAAGAAGCTGTCCAGCATGCTGTCCATTGGGTGCTGGGAGATCCCCGGGTATTTCTCAATACCGTAGGAGATATTCACCTGCTGCCCATGGTCTTGCGAGCGGCCGACCAACTTGAGTCCCGGCCGGATACTCTAGTCATGGAAACCGACCTGCAGCGCTTCGACATTACCCCCTTATTCAAGGAATAATTAGCAAGAATCAGAACTAACCACCATTCCTGAATGCAATCTTGCCGCTTGATTCAATTCTCAAGAACTGGCGGCAGGATGGCTGGCGCAGTGTCCTGCCAGCTCCTCAGATAGTTCACAAGGCTTTGGATCTCCCGGTCTTCCAGGCGGCTTCCCCAGGCGGGCATCAATGTATCTGGCACACCACCTGCAATCACCTGGTAAATGGCTGCGTCAGGGAATTCAGTCAAAAAAATCTCGTTATTCAAAGCCGGTGCCATATTGGTTCCATAGCCGTCAAGCCCATGGCAGGAAGTACAAGCTATGCTGAACAGCTGTGCCCCAGCTGCGATAGCCTCTGGCGATGACGGAATATCCGCCGGCTCTGTCTCTGGAAATACAATCCCTGCTTGAACAATTTCTGGCCAAGCAAAAACCAGATCCACAACGGAGGATATCTCATTCGATGTCAGCTTGCCTTCCCAGCTTGCCATCAAAGACCCGGAAACCCCTTCTCTCACCACAGACGTGACCTCTTCCAGGGACCTGGAGCGCAGCTCGATGGAATTGATGGCTGGCGCGATCACCGTACCGGATCCATTGGCTCCATGACAAGCAGAACAATTCTCAGCATAGACTGTTAGCCCTTCCCCCAAAACTTCTCCATTGGGCAGATTGGAAAGACTCGCCAGCATCTCTTGGGATACCTCCATTTTAATCACCTCAGGTGGTGTCAATCCCAGATCTTCCACTCTGCTTTCCACATAGGCCCAGTTCACTTGCTGAATAAAAGTGACGAAATCATAAATTTGGAAATTGCTGAATACCCCTCCTTCTTCGGATGCCCAACCAGCCATCAGCGTGCCCTCTCTCCCGCGGGAAATGACTTTGTAGAGATCCGATTCCGACATACTCCGGACCGCTTCGCTATTCAAGGTTGGATTATCTCCAATGCCTTCCCCGGCAGCACCGTGGCATACAGCACAGTTTTCAGCATAATAATCCGTAGCACTGAGCACCGCATCCGTAAAGAATTTTTCCTGAAGGTGTTCTTGCTGAGAGTCTTCCCAGTTGGTATAGAGCGGCAGGGCAATCACAATAATCAACGTCGCTAGCACTCCGATGGTTTTTTGAATAATCGTCATATTGATCCTCAAGCGTATGTGATCTGGGCCGGGTTGATCGTATCCCGTTCAATCGAGTTATGAGTATCCACCACGATCTCCCCCTCCTCAGTAATGGTCAGGGAAAAAAGGTCCAGGGGTCGTGAGGCAGGCTGGTTGAGAACCGTGCCGTCAACGGTGAATTCAGAACCGTGACAGGGACAGACAAACTGCTGCGACGCCTGATCGAAGGGCACAGCACACCCCAAATGCGTGCAGCGTCTGTAAATGGCCAGGAATCCACCGTCATCCAACCTGACCAGGTAGAAACGACCTGCTTCCACAGGTGTGACAGTACCCGTCGGGTATTGGTTGAAATCTCCCAGGTTGAACGTACCGCCAAATTCCCCATCCGCACTGCGCGGGGAAAGGAAGCGCAGCCCCACCAGGCTGAGTTCAGCAGCCGCGGCGTGCTGGTCTTGCTCTC
>JARROG010000331.1:0-4546 GCA_037384185.1 Anaerolineales bacterium
CCCAACGCAGACTTGACCCTGTCCATCGAGGGCAGGACCTTCATCAATTCTGACGGCGGCCATAATATGCCCAGCGGCGAAGTATTCACCGGGCCGGTAGAGGATTCAGCCAATGGCTGGGTAGAATATACCTATCCTGCGATCGAAAAGGGCAAGGAAGTTGACGGCATCCGACTGGAATTCAAAGACGGGAAAGTGGTCAATGCCAGCGCTGAGAAGAACGAGGAATTCCTGCTGGCCATGCTGGACAGCGATGAGGGCGCCCGCTACCTGGGAGAATTCGCAATTGGAACCAATTACGGGATCCAGAAATTCACCAAGAGCATCCTCTATGATGAGAAAATTGGGGGTTCCTTCCATATGGCCTTAGGTGCCGGTTATCCCGAAACCGGCAGCAAGAACGTTTCAGCCATCCATTGGGATATGATTTGCGATATCCGCCAGGATAGTGAGATCAGAGTCGATGGAGAGCTGCTCTACGCCAGGATAGTGAGATCAGAGTCGATGGAGAGCTGCTCTATAAGGACGGAAAATTCGTGATCTAAGGTTCTTTGCTAAATGTATAAGACCAGATCTCTTCAACGAGATCTGGTCTTTTTTATTTTCTCAAGCCAGTTTCCCGCTTTCCTCGACGTACTCCAGGCTCTGATGGCGGAAATAAGTATTATACAAGACGGAGTAATATCCACCGCCTTCCAGCAGGATATCGTGGGTCCCCTCCTCAATGATCCTGCCTTTTTCAAGCACGATGATCCGATCAGCTGATTTTACGGTCGAGAGCCGGTGCGCGATCAGGATGCTGGTGCTGTCCTGAAGGATCAAATCCAGAGCCTGCTGGATCTGGCGCTCCGTAAACGGATCAATGCTCGCCGTCGCCTCATCCAGGATGAAGATCGCCGGATTCTGGATCAGCACTCGCAGCAGAGCGACCAGCTGCCGCTGCCCCATTGAAAGCTGGCCTCCCCGCTCTCCCACCTCTGTCTCAAGCCCTTCCGGCAGAGTTTCCAACCATTCACCATCTCCAATCTTATTCGCCAGCCGGACAATTTTCTCTTTACTGCAATCTTCACAGGCATACTGAATATTATCAGCCACAGTCCCTGAGAACAGGAATGGTATCTGGGATATGATCCCCAGCTGCTTGCGGTACGCGGTCAGATCCAGGTCGCGGATATTATAATCATCAATTAAGATCTCGCCGGACTGGAACTCATAGAAGCGGGCAATCAGCTTGGCGATGGAGGATTTCCCGGAACCTGTGTGGCCGACCAAAGCAACGCTTTCTCCGGGTTGGACGGTTAGGTTGAAATTGCGAAAAACCCATTCATCCTCAGTGTAACGAAAGTTCAGATCCTGGATGCGGATCCAACCTGAAAGACGGCCTGGGACAATTGCAGCATTCTGGACTACAACTGGTTCGGCATCAATCAATGCGTACACTCGCTCAGCAGCTGCCAGGCCTGCCTGAACTTGAGCCCAAAATGATGCCAGGTTCAATACTGGGAAGAAAAAGCGGTCCAATCCGACCACAAACAGGTACCAGGCTCCGATCGTCACCAGTCCATTAGCCGCGGACATCCCCCCCACATAAACCAGCACGGCTGTGCCCACACCCCCTAATGCGTTCAGGGTTGGAAAGACCAGGGACAGAACAAAGCCGCGCCGGACATTGATCTGGAAGGATTGGGTATTCGCCTGATCGAAGTTCTCAAAAATCTCCGGCTCCTGCCGAAAGTTCTTGGCAACTGCAATACCGCTGATGGTCTCTTTGATGGTGGCGTTGACCCTGGCCATAGCTTTCATGCCTTCCCGGGTCACACGTCGGGCGACTTTCCGGAACGCCCTGGATATCAGGAATATGATTGGCAAAAAAGCCAGCAAATAGAGAAACAACCGGTATTCCAGTCGAATCAGGACTACCGAAAGGATCAGTGTCTGGACCATCTGGGATCCCAGGTCAGTGATCAGGATGATCAGCTGACCGAACTCCCGTGTGTCCGAAGTGATCCGTGAAACAACCCGTCCGGAGGAAAACCTATCATAGAAGGACAGATCATGGTTGGCGGCTGATTTGAACGCATCTGACCTGAGGGTCATCACAATTGTGGAAACCACCCGGACTGTCAAACGCCGGCGAATCCAGTTCCCTCCCCAGTTGACCAGCGCTGCCAGCAGTACCATTCCGATCAGCAAATTGATATATGTGTCATTTTTATTCACCGACAGTCGGTCGATGCTGTCAGAAATTACCAGCGGAAGGGCAGCACTGGCCGCTCCCAAGATCACCAGCAACAGGCCGATCCAGATCAAGCGAACCTGGTGAGGCTTGATATAAGAGCTGATCCTCTTGATCAGTTCCCGGTCGCTATACTCCCGGTCGTAGGCTTCGGTATCTAAATTCGAAACCAGGATTTTGTCCGCCCAGCGGATCTGTGACAGCCGGTGGGTGATGATCAGGGTAGTCCTTCCTCTGGCAGCCTCGAAGATGGCTTTTTGGATCTCATCTTCAGTCGCGCTGTCGATCGAACTGGTGGAATCATCCAGGATCAAGATGCGCGGGTCGGTCAGGAAAGCTCTGGCTAAAGCCAACCGCTGACGCTGGCCGCCGGACAAATTCACACCGCGTTCACCCAACTCTGTGTCATACCCGTCCTTGAAGGAAAGAATGAACTCATGAGCCTGGGCGGATTTTGCCGCCCGGATGATCTCTTCTCTGCTGGCCTCCGGTCGGCCAAAAGCGATGTTTTCCGCGATCGTGCTTGAGAACAAGAAGATATCCTGCTCGATGATCGAGATCTTCCTGCGCAGGGCAGCAAGATTCCAATCCCGAACATCTACCCCATCGACCCGAATAACACCCTCCGTCACATCAAAAGTGCGGTTGACCAGCTTGGCAAGGGTCGTCTTCCCTGTCCCTGTTTGGCCGACAATTGCCACGGTCTGGCCAGGTTCGACTTTGAAACTCAGCCTTTCCAAAGTCTCCTCCACGCCGGGGTATGCATAGGACACATTATCAAACTCGATTTCGCCAACCATTTCGCCCTGATAACCACTTTGGTTCTCATCCAGTTCAGTCTTCCGATTGATCAGTTCCAGGATGCGCCTGGCCCCTGCAACCCCCAGAGAAACCTGGGAATAGGCGAACAACGAGGTAAAAGTCGGGAAACCCAGTAACCCCAGCAGACCGTAATAGGCCGCAATACCCCCTACATCAATCAAGCCGCGCTGAAAAAGCAGAATCGCATGAAACAAACCACCTGCCTGGGCCAATCCCATCAGCAGCAGGGGCAGGAAGCGCGCTTCAACGTCACCCTGGCGAATCTCCCTGTTGCGGAACCGGCGGGCATTGCTGACAAATAAACCTACCTCGCTTTCCTCCTCAGCCATGCCTTTGACCGTCTCAATACCATCAACCGCTTCTGCTAATCGAGAGTTAAGCGTGCCAAAGGCTTTCCGGACTGCATCCGTAATCGGTTTTAACTCCGCCAAATACTGCCAGAGCGCAAGGATATAAAGGACCAGGAAAGCCGTTGGTGCCAGCAGCAAGGCAGGATGGTAGCGCGGCGCAAAGATGATCGGCATGAAGATAAAGTTCGCAGAACCGACCACCAGGTTGAAACCGGGGCTGAACATAAAATTGATCTCCCGGACGTCGTTGGTAGCCCGGGCCATGACATCGCCGACTGGCAGCAGACTGTGATAGGTCATACTTTTTCCCAGCAAGCTGGTATAGAACTCGTGCCGGATATCTCGTTCCATCAGCTGGCCCAAAAGCTCCGCGCTGAAGTTCCTGCCCAGCTGCAGGAAACCACGGATCACTTGAGTGACCACAATGATCAGGGCTAAATGAAGCAGCCGGTCCGTTTCAGGGGGAGAAGCTCTCAGCGCGTTGAGGGCGATACCGACGATCACCGGCACCACCGCTGCCAAGGCTGCATTCCCAATAGCACCAACCAGCATAGTCAGCCCCAGGTACCAGTACTGCCTGAAGTGGGCAAACAGCCAGCTGATCGGACTGCCGCGGTTGGTTATGACCCGTTCCGGGACCTGATACTCTTCCGGGAGGGAAAATTCAGTGGTCATCGGCTTTGTACGTTCCACGCTCATGCCTCGCCCCCTTCGGCCTGGATTTCATCTGGAAAGGGAAGCTCCCGGGTTACGGCAAATGGGCCGTAAGCATCCAGGTCCGCGAAATCGACAGAAGCAGTATCCTCTGTGTCAGGATCTATCAACCTTACCCCAGTCTCAAAATCGAGTACCACAACCGATTCGTCCCTCAAGGCAGCCTGGTCCCGGACATACTGGGAGTAATCCTGGTAATTGATCCTGGACTCAGGAAAGAGAACGAACAGCTTTTCGAATGTTTTCTGGAAAGCTGCCTTGTACTGCCTGCTGACCACTGAGAGATTGCTGATGATCCAGCAATCTTTTCGGAAATCGCTGTAATACGCCAGTCCGGAAAAAACACCTTGACTGGACAGGTAGGGATAAAAAGGAAAAGCCCGGCAGGTCAGCGTGCGGTACGGCCGCTTACACTTCTGATATC
>JARROG010000332.1:0-2226 GCA_037384185.1 Anaerolineales bacterium
CACGGAGCCAGCTTCCTGGCAATCAAACTCGAGGGGGACGTTCATAAACGCGTTAAAGCCCTTTCGGGAAAGCTGTGGATAGCCGCCCTGGTACTGGCCGTCGCTTTTCTGGTCTGGACCTATCTGGCAACCGATATCCTCAACAATCCAGGCTGGGATGGGCTGATCCCGGCAATCCTGGCGGCGGTTTCGCTGCTGGCCTACGGTTGGTTCTTGCGCCAAGGCAGAGAAGGGCTGACCTTCCTGAGCGGGGGTTTGGTGATCATCCTGGCAACGGTCATGGTGTTTTCAGGACTGTTCCCGCGTTTGCTGATCTCCACTCTGGATCCATCCAACAGTTTGACCATTTACAATGCTGCTTCCGGTCCATACACACTTAAGGTCATCACTATTTTGACTGCGATCTTCCTGCCCTTTGTGCTGGTTTACCAAGGCTGGACCTACTGGATCTTCAGGAAACGCATCAGTCCAGACACGCCGGATCTGCATTACTGAACCAAAAAGAGGCTGGCAAATGCCAGCCTCTTTTCATAATCTAGATCGGGTTCACAAACCCTCAACCACCTGAGCGATATCCGCAGCTACCTCATCAATAGTCTGTTCGCCGTTGATCTCATAGAGCAGTCCCCGATCCCGGTAAAAGGATATCAGGGGACTTGTCTGTTTATGATAGACAGCCAGGCGCTGACGGACGGTCTCTGGTAGATCATCCTTGCGCTGGTAAAGCTCCCCACTATCGAGATCACAGATACCTTCCGAAGCCGGGGGGTTGAATGACAGGTGGTAGGATTTTCCACAACTTCTGCAGATCCGCCTGCCGCTGGCTCGCTCCACCAGAGCTTCTTCCGGTACGGCAATCGACAGCACTGCACTGAGAGAGGAATCCAACCCCTTCAGAATGAGGTCCAGCTCTTCTGCCTGGGGTATGGTCCGTGGAAACCCATCCAACAGCGCTCCGCTATCACAATCCGGCCGACTTAAGCGGTCTGCAACCATACCGATAGTGATCGCGTCCGGTACCAAGTCCCCCCGATCCATGAAAGTCTTAGCTTCCATCCCAAGAGGAGTCTGATTCTTGATATTTTCACGGAACAGGTCTCCGGATGAAATCTGGGGAATCCCCAGTTTTTGGGAAAGGCGTCCGGCCTGGGTACCTTTTCCTGACATGGGAGGTCCCAGAAGAATCAAGAAAATCGGCGAATCGGGCATACTTCTGCCTCCAATTAATAATGGTCTGACTGTCAACGAGTATAGCACGAAAATCCTCCCTCTCCCTCCCTTTTCAACCTCATCTTCAGGTGAAAAACAGGATCAAGCCGGGTGTGTTACCATTAGGAAATACGCTTCCGGACCTGCCCATGTTTCCTAATTCTCGCTTGCTTCAGCTAGCCCAAAAAAGCCGGCCCTGGGTGATTATCACCATTGTTCTCGGGCTGCTGTCTGGCCTGCTTACCATCCTCCAAGCCCGGTTCATCAGTAGATTGGTCAGCCGGGTATTCCTGGAAGGTGTCGGGCTGCCCCAGACTTCCCGCCTGCTGGTAGGAATCCTGCTGGCTTTCAGCCTGCGGAGTGTACTGGCCTGGACAAGCAGCTTGAGCGGCAAAACGATCGCCGTCCAGGTCAAAAACCGGGTCCAGCAGCTGCTGGTTGAAAAACTGCAAAGTCTTGGTCCCGCCTATCTGCGCGGAGAGCAAAGTGGAGAGCTCAGCAGCACGGTTGTCGACGGAGTCGAAGCGCTGGATGGCTATTTCAGCCAATATCTTCCCCAGCTGGCGATTTCCGCCCTGGTCCCCCTGGCAATTTTGATCTTCGTGTTCCCGATGGATACTATCTCAGGGTTGGTACTGCTGGTGACGGCCCCGTTGATCCCTTATTTCATGTACCTGATCGGCAGCAGGGCCAGGCAGATCACGGATCGGCAGTACAGCACATTGAGCAGATTGGCAGCCCAGTTTCTGGACTCCCTGCAGGGGCTGAAAACCCTCAAGCTCTACAACCTGGCCAGGAATCAATCTGAAAAGATCCGGGCCACCAGCGATGAATACCGGCAAACCACCATGAAAGTGCTTCAGGTAACATTCCTTTCCGCACTGGTCCTGGAATTGCTGGCAACTTTGAGCACCGCCGTGGTCGCGGTCCAGATCGGCCTGCGGCTGCTCTACGGGCAGATGTCCTTCGCGCAGGGCTTCTTTGTGCTGCTGCTGGCCCCCGAGTTCTACCTGCCGC
>JARROG010000333.1:0-6267 GCA_037384185.1 Anaerolineales bacterium
CTTGCAGATCGAACTATTTGACAATCACCAGATCGCTGCCGCTGCGCCCGAAGACTTCAGGAGAATACATTTCTTCCGCCTTGGCGGGCGGCACCACGAAGGTTCCCGGAGGGGTCGCCCGGGCGACATAGGTGTAGTCAAACACGCCATCCCACAGCAGCGAAGTGAAAACTTCCGCCCGTTCATCGCGCATAGTCTGGTGCTCGTACCAGGTCCACCCCCACCACCAACCGTAGCGGGCGTCACCGCTGTTCGGATCCTGGGGCACACTGCCAGATACTGCCAATGCCGGGTTGATGATCTCCAAGCCTGCAGGCAGCGGATCCACCAAAGCGACATGGTAGCGCCGGTTGTCAGCCACCATCGTCAGGCGGACCCTTACCCGGGTGCCAGCCTTGATCACCCAGGTACCATCTTCCAGGCGGGTCACGTCTTCCGGATCATCGACGGCTTCGTATTCGCGCTGAACGACAAAGCCCATTTCCAGTGGATCAAGCTGCAGGTCAGTGGGAGCATATTTCAAACCCAGCCGGTAGTACAGCCGTCCTGGACCTTCCTTGCTGATAATCAGATTCTGTTCTTCCTGATCGGTATCAACCAGGTAGCTCATGGGCACTTCTGTCAGGCGGCGATCAGTAGTATAGCCGACATACTCATGCTCTCCGGCATAGGTGTCTCCCAGCCAGATACGTGCCACGAACTCCGGCTCTACAGATTCAAACGTGTTGAAATAGCGATCTAAAGCCAGCAGCACGAATATGTTCTCCTGAGTGCTGCTCCAGCGGCCCCTGGTGCGGTGAGCCAGCAGCCCGTTGACCAGTTTGGGGATCAAATCGCTGGTTGGATCATCAGCGATCATCGTATCCAGCATAACAGCATCGGTCCTGCGGTCAGAGCTCAATAACAGGTAGCTCTGGTCATCATAGTAGGTGGTGAAGTTAGCTGCCCCAGGTGTTTCCACAACCCGGTTTCCCACCCAGGTGCGGATCTCTGCCAGCTCCTGTTGGGAGGCAGAGTCATCGACCATCACCTGCCAGATCCAGCCAATACCAGCCATAGCGATATGGTCAAACCCGGCTTGATGGTAGAGCTCACGAGCTTTGGCAGGATCGGAATCACCCATCAGATCCCGGACATAGAGCGCATAAGCGCTTAAGGTGTTGCGGGTGTACTCGCTGTACCAGTAAGGATAATAGTTCTCGATATCACGCAGGTAATCCTGGGCCTTGAACCACATGTCCTCCGGAACCTCGAACCCCTTGGCCTGCGCTCTGGCCAGGGCATGGGCAACGTGGATAGTGTTGAACGGGATCGAATCCTGTCCCCGGCGCCAGTATGGGAAACCGCCGTCATAGTTCTGGATCATCACCAGCATCTCCAGGTCCTTGGCAACCCGGTCTTCCATCTCTTCCGGACTTGGCAGGCCATCAGCTTCGAAGGCGCTGAGCACATCACGCAGGGCAGCAATGCCCAGTATGCGCGAGGCCATCTGCTCTGAACATTCATAGGGATAGGAATACAGGTACACAACCGCATCGGTGAGTGCCTGCAAGGCAGTCGATGAAGTGCTGATCTCCAGTCCACCAAATTGTGGGAAGATATCCTGCGGCTTAGCGATCGGCTGAGCGACAGCGCCCTGGTCGATCACACCGTAGGTAGCGAAAGCTTCGGTAGTCGCCGGTGTGTATACTGGCAGGTCGCCTGCAGCCGCATCCGCATAGGATCCAGAAGTGGCCGCCAGCCTGAACTTCGCACTGCCAGCCATCATCGCGGACATCGGGAAGCGGACCTCTATCCGATCGTTAGCGGGTACTGTCACCTGGAATCCCTGGCTTCCATCCAGGTTCAAGTTGCTGACCTGAACCATGATCTGGGTTTCCAGGTCTTCCCCGGTCTGATTTTGAAGCACAACCGGGAGCTCGAACCTGTCTCCGAAATTCAAAAAACGAGGGGCTGAAGGCCGGACCATCAACGGCAGCCGGGCTGTGATGCTGGACTCTCCGGAGCCAAAAGCCTTTCCGGTCTTATCGACTGCCACAACCATCACCCGGTAGCGGGTCAGGTTGTCCGGCAGGCTGTTCAGTCCCTTGATCCATTCCCTTCCCCACTGCATCAGCAGCCAGCTCTGCCTCCGCAGCTGGCGCCTCCATCATTGCCTCTTCCATCACATCCCCCTCCATTACCATGGTCGCTTGAGGCATATTCCTCATCGCACCTGCGGCCTGCTCCATCAAAGCATCCGGGTTAGCAAGCAGGATGCTGGAGCGAGTGTAGTAACTGCTCACATCCCCTGAACGGGTGGCATAGAAGACCGAAAGCGGATCTGTCAGCTGGTAGTTGGTAAGGCCCAGGATTGCTTCATCTACCACAACAACTGCTACCTCTGCACCTGACACAGGCTCACCTGCAGCATCGCGCACGCGGATGTCCAACCAGGTCTCACCGCCAGGCTCGAGAGCGTTAGCGCGAGGGGTCACTTCCAGCGCTAAAGTCCGGGAAATCGGCGGAATGGAGAGATCCAGCTGACCGGTAGCGAATGCCGGCCGGGGAGGAGCGCCTTCAAGCTCCTCACCCTGATCATCTGTGCGGGATGCAGAACCCACCACATCGACCTGGATGTGCAGATTGGGAATATATTTCTCTTCGATTGGAATCCGCAGCGTGTAGCTGGTGCCATCCAGCTTAAATTCCTCAGTGGAAATGATACCGCTCCGGCTGATCGTCAGTAATCCTTCACCAGCACTGAACGGTGCCTCGACCAGAATTTCCGCCACGTCTCCCGGCTGGTAGGTTTCCTTATCCGGGATCAAAGTGACCTGCTCCTGCTCCACATCTCTGGAGGGCGGCCGTTCTCCACCGCTTACCCAGCGAGTCAGACGGCTCTGATTGACCCGCCCCTGGTTGTCTGTCACCTCAGCGGTGATCTGGTAGCGTCCTCCGCGGAGCGTCTCAAATTCACAGCTGACCGGTTCAGCTGTTGATCCTACAGAGCAATCCTGGGTGTCCACTGCTACCTGCTGCCAGCGTCCTTCCTGATATTTCCATTCCATCCTGGCCGCCTGGACCTGGACAGGCCGGTCTACCACCGGGTTTCCATCCAGATCGGTGACGATCAGGTCAACTTGCAAGGGATCTCCCTGCTGGACAAAATAGCGGTCCGTCCGCAGGCCGATATATAGATCTGCAGGATGGACCAGCAGGCTGGTTGAACCTGTCCAGGCCTGGCGGTTGACATCAAAGACTGTGCCTTCAGCAACGATGCTGTAGGGTCTGGGCACATCCATGGATTCAAAGTCCAAGCGCAGGTAATGATTTCCGGTGGAATCCGTCCGACCAGTAAAACTGGCACCGGAAGCACCACCGTTGGTGTCACCATAATAGTCATAAAACCACCAGGGAGTCCAGTAACCAAAACTGAAATCCGGCCAGTTGGGCGGTTGATAGTTGGTTGGTGTCGAGTTGACATACCAATTTGCCTCGGCATTGGGAAGTGGACCACCAGCATAATAACTTGCTTCCACTGCCAGCACCGCGTAATCTCCCACAAAATAAGGTCCGGTAGACTCGTTCCGGGCGCTGACTTCGAATTCAGGCCGGCGAAATTCCTGAACCTGGATATTGTGATAGGTACTATTGGAGTTGATACCAGTTAGGGTTCCGATTGGATTGTGATAGGTACTATTGGAGTTGATACCAGTTAGGGTTCCGATTGGATTGATAATCACCTGGGTATTTCCCAGATTGGCATTCTCAGGCAGATCGAACTGGAAGTCGAACCCACCCAAGGAATTGACATCCGCGGTGCCCGACGTAAGCTCATTCCCCTGGGAACCGATTACTTGATAGGATACCTGACTGATCTGGTTGCCAACCAGACTGACATCACCAGATTCACTGCTGCCTATTCGACGCATCCACCCTTTGATAGATACCTCTTCGCCGGGTTTGTACATCTGGCGGTCATCCCAGACATACCAGCGCAGCTCGTCCTGCAGCGATCGTCTGGACCAACCACTTTCACTCCAGTAAGAATCTGACGGCGCCAGGAAAACCTGGTCACTCCCCTGCTTCCCAACCAGATATGGGATTCCAGAGGGTGGGATATCAAATCGCGCCACCCCGTCACCGTTTGTAGTAGCTATAGCGGAGCCTTCACCAGGTTTGATCTCCACACCTGGCAGCGGAGCTCCGGTCAATAAATCAGTAGCCCAAACGACCATTTCAGAATGGTCTACAAAAGCATCCAATCCAATCGGAACCCTAACTGGTATCAACTCCAATAGTACCTATCACAATATCCAGGTTCAGGAATTTCGCCGGCCTGAATTCGAAGTCAGCGCCCGTTCTTGCCAGGAGGCGTCAGCTGAAGGTCGGTTCGCTGATAATCACGCAGATACTGCGCGAAATCTGGCCAATCAGAAGTCTGAACCTGGTAGATCTCCACGTTCAATTTATTGAAATTAATGGTGAATAGAGACAAAGCAGGATTCACATCAGCCGGATCCATGGTCACGATAGTCTGATTCGGTCCATACATAACCGGGTCCGCAGGTCCAATCCTGAAGCGCAGCCGCTCATTATTTCCAAGCGTCTGCCCAAACTGATCCGCGATCGAGTTATCTACGGTCACCCAATATGTGGTCCGTCCCTGGGTATTTCCCTGAATATTGATGGTATTACCGTAGATATTCACGGATGCGTTGGGAAGTGCAGGTTCAACAGTCACCATACTCGGATCGTAAGCATCCAGATCAATGGGATTGTTGAATCGAATATACAAGGGAGTCAGCGGTCGGCAGGGTTCATCACCCCAGGAACAGCCGTGATCCTCGATCCGCAGGGGTGAATAGGTTCGGAAAGAATAGCTCTGGTCAGACGTCGTAGTCAAGGGCCCTTCAGCAGAGGGAGTTCCTGCCGGGACAACAACCGAAACGGTTGTATCCGTAGGCAGCAGCTCTTCTGCCTTGAAAACCAGGTAGCGGCCCTTCTGGGCATTCTCCACCCGGCGGCTGATGGCCTCATCTGCCTGGATTTCCTCATCAGTGGCCAGGCGCAGTTTGATCTGCTGGTTACCAGCGTTCACCTGGAGCTTATCCAGTACTGCTCCCGGATCAATGCGCTGATCGAAGGAGATGAAAAAGAATGGGTCGAGGGGTTGGGAGCTGTTGGTGGGATAGTAATCTTCCATGATTGGAGGCGGCGTCGTGAAGCTGAACTGCACCTCTTCCTGGAGGGTGCTGCCCGAAGCAGACTCAACCCCAGCTGGTATGGTTACTAAATATTCCGTCGCCATAGGCAGACGATCATATAGATCCGAATCCGCCTGGAAATTCAATGTCCTCGTTCCCAGCCAGCGCCAGGATCCAGGGATCTGGGGAGTGAATTTAACCGGGACATCCTCCTCAGAGAGTGCGCTCAAGGTATTGAGCGCGATCATAGGTTGATTGAAAGTCACACTGATAAAAGGAGCAATCGCTACCTCGCCCTGAGGAGCAAAACGCAGCACTTCCAATTCTTCGCCAAAAACCGGTTCCGGTCCAGCCAGATCCGATGAAGAAGGGAAGGTCTCCGGAATGGTCTCACCAGTCAGAGGAGGTGGAAGGATTTGATCCGGGAGCTGAAAATCGGTTTCCAGCCCCTGATCTACCTGCCAGGGTGTCAGTCGGTCAAGAATAGCCTGGATCTGCTCCTCTGAAAGCGGCACACCCTGCACAGGTGCCAGAACCTCATATACAGTCGGGATAGGATTTCCGTCGCTTAACCGGAGGCTCAATCCACTCCCCCCTTCCCCACCAGCGGGGGAACCAGCAGATTCAGCTTCAACAGGAGCGGATCCGCTGGTGCTGTCAGTATTGATCGGGATGGGTTGGGGAGTCACTGAGCTCTCACCCAATCCAGCAAACCTACATCCTGATATAAAAATAAAAACCAGCAGTACTGCAAGGGATATCCATCCGAAACGGACCTGTTTATTGATGGCGGTCATGGCAACTCTCCTTATATACCTGGATCTTCAAATCTGAACCCAGTCTCGAAATTTAAGCTGGCGTACAAATCCCACTACGTATCAGGACGGAATTCATTGAAAAAAGGTTCCCTAAAAATCCAGAGATCCGCTGATTCAATTTCCACTCCAGGTGTTTCTCGTGAAATGAGGATCAATGAAGTCCTGTTACGTTTCTCCCACATTGCGGCAAACCATTTGCTTCTACATGGACATACAGTTCAGAAGATACTAACCCAAACGCTTAGGATCCAGGGAGACGC
>JARROG010000334.1:0-2213 GCA_037384185.1 Anaerolineales bacterium
CAAAATTTTTCGGCGATTTTAGGAATAAAACCAACTCAAGATACGATAAATTTATTTAATCGATTGTTATGATTCTAAAATAAAGAAAATTATTAAAGGAGGCTTTCATGTCAAACATCCACTCAATAAAACTACTAATCGTAATTTATTCAAATAAACTTTCTAAGTATGCCATACTAATTTTATGGGTTGCATCTTATTTGTTCTTTGGGAGACCTGCTGGTGATGGCAGTGGCGGATTGTAACAAAAAATCTAATTGACTCTAATCCATCTCTAGCCTTTTTAAAATACAATTACTCCAAATTAAGATATCCGGTGTCCAGTTGTCTCAGAGAAATCGATTGATATCATTGCGACATGTTAGAATTATTATTTATTGATCAAAATAGCATAGGCCGACTTAGTGGTAACGGACCCCGGAGTATCTGCTGAATAGCATCAAATCAATATTTTGGAATAATACCGAGAACAGGCTGCGCGTGTTCTGGCGTCTCAGCGGGCAGCTGATATTGATGGTATTGTTTCTGGCCCTTAGCCAGCTGCTGCTTGTGGTGATTGCCGGAATCGCTGCAACCAGTTCTCCAGAGAATACCCCTCGGTTCGCTGATTTCAACGATCCCAACACCTTATTGGGTAAGCTCCTTTTGATCCTATCAGGCCTCGCCGTGGCGGTCAGTGTCTGGTTTTCCGGTCGCTTCCTGGACCGCCGTAAATTCAAAAGGTTCGGCTTCTCATTGACCAGGAATTGGTGGGGGAATTTCGCCTTTGGGCTTGGCCTGGGAACGCTGTTGATGACGGCGATCTTCGTCACCGAGTGGTCTGCCGGGTGGATCCAGATCCAGGCGGTCCCAAAGGATGGCTGGTTTGACCTGCCAGCGCTGGGAATCTCTCTGGCAACATTCATTGTTGTTGGATTTTACGAAGAGCTGCTCTCTCGGGGTTACCTGATTAAAAATCTGTCCGAGGGCTTAGCCGGACTGCCCGGCGGTCCACGCAGTGCTATCCTGATCGCTGGACTCCTAAGCTCAGTATTCTTTGGCATCTTTCATGCGGCGAACCCCAACAGCACTATCTGGTCCTCCTTGAACATCGGGCTGGCAGGACTTTTCTTAGCTGCCGGGTACCTGTTAACGGGCCAGCTAGCGATACCGATCGGCATTCATATCAGCTGGAACTTCTTCCAGGGCAGTGTTTTTGGATTTCCCGTCAGCGGCGCTTCCTTCAACCAATATTCAATTATCAAAATCAAACAGCTCGGACCGGATCTGTGGACCGGAGGAAATTTTGGGCCTGAAGGAGGTTTGCTGGGGATTTTTGCAGTATTCCTCGGGATAGCGCTGATCGCCCTTTGGATTCGTCATCGCCAAGGATCTGTTGGTTTGGATTCTTCCCTCGCTGAGTATCAATACCAGGAACAGGCTAATACGGGTAACCCTGAGCATCCCTCAGCTAGAACGCACAATCCGCATCGAATAAAATCGATTCATAAGCTTCCGCAACAATTGGTATGGGACTGGAATGGGACTTTGCTAGATGATTTGGACCTCTGCCTCGAAATAATCAACAGTATTTTGGAGTCCAGGGATCTACCAATCCTGACCCGGAAACAATACAGGGAGGTCTTTGATTTCCCGGTTGAAGATTATTACCGGCGAATTGGATTCGATTTTTCTATCCAGTCTTTCGAGGATATCAGTACTGAATTCATCACGATCTACGAACGCAGGCGACCTGAATGCCAGCTGATGGATGGTGCCCGGCAAGCGCTGAAAACTGCCTCCCAGGTAGGCATTCCCCAAAACATCATTTCGGCCAGTAAGCGGGACTATCTCTACCCCGCTGTCAAAGAATACGGAATTGCCTCCTACTTCAGCCATGTGCTAGGGCTTGACAATCACCACGCTGCTGGAAAACTCGCCCTAGCAAAGAATTTCCTGGTCTCCAATGAACTTGATCCAGAAAATGTGTTAATCATCGGCGATACTATTCATGACTCAGAGATTGCTTCCTCCCTCGGCATGAAATGTATATTAATTCCTAATGGACATCACAGTGAACAGCGGCTGTTGACAACTGATGCCGCCATCCTTTACTCGCTGGAGGAACTTTCCACCCTGCTAAAACAGCTTTCAGATGCAATTAGCTAAATCATAGCTCCCAGAATATTTCCAGAATTCTGATCCAGATATTGATCACTGCAGCTAAATGTCTT
>JARROG010000335.1:0-2202 GCA_037384185.1 Anaerolineales bacterium
CAGACAAGCGTTCCAATATGATCGGCTCCCTCATCCGTCAGACCCGCTTCGCGGGAGGGGGATAAAAATTATCCCAGAGCAGGATACTGACCGGAATGGAATAGAGTACTATCAAGACAGGAATAAAATCACCCCGGCGGCAACCGGGGTGAAGCTAAGAGAAGCAATTAGTTCTGGGCAGAACCTTTTTGCCTTCTTATATTTAAGTATACCTGTTTTCTGCTCTGAAGTGAACCCCACCAGCCTTTTCATCCTATCTGTGAAAAGGATCGGGGTTGGGAACCTGGTTCCAATTGTTTCAAAGAAAGGAGGTGAAGGGAACTGACAAATACGTAGGTGCAGTGTCAATCACAGCTAAGAGGAGAATAAGGATATGAGAAAGAAAATTATGACGATTGTTTCACTGATCATTCTGGGCAGCCTGGCTTTGACAGCTTGCGGGCCAAGGGTGCAGGAAGGCTCAGTCGCAGCTGGGGAAAACCTGGTGGTCTTTGACGGTTTCGACGATACTGATATTCCGACCCTCGACCCCCAGCTGGGGGAAGACAGCGTTTCCATCAATTACATTGAAAACTTGTTTGTCCATCTGACCAACTATGACCTCGCCACTGCTGATATCGTACCGGAAGCGGCAACTTCCTGGGAAATCAGTGAAGACGGATTGATCTATACCTTCCACCTCCGCGAGGATATCCCCTGGGTGAAACACAATCCTGAGACCGGCGAAGTGCTTCAGGAAGTTGATCAGGATGGAAATCCGCGCTTCCTGACTGCTGATGATTTTGTTTACGGAATCAAGCGGGCGTGCAATCCCAATACGGGTTCTTATTATTCAGGGATCATCGCCGGTGTGATCAAAGGCTGCGAAGCGGTCTTCGGCGCTGAGGATCCTGATAATATCCCCCAATCCTTGATCGATGCGATTGGGGTTTCCGCACCGGATTCAGCAACGCTGGTGATCGAACTGCCCCAGCCGGCAGCTTATTTCCTGTCCATGACACCGATGTGGACCATCGCTGCCACCCCGCAGTGGGCGATCGAGGAGTATGGAGATGAATGGATCGAGGCTGGAAATATCGTCACCAATGGCCGCTATGTGCTGAATGAGTGGGACCATGGAGTATCCCGGCGGATCGTGCGCAACCCGCTCATGCCGGAAGATATGCGCGGGGAAGGCAATATCGATGTCTTTTCTGTCAGCGTTGTCCCGGAGACCAGCACAGGATACTCCCTGTGGCTCAATAATCAGGTGGACATTTCAGGGATACCCGATGCCGAGCTGCAGAGTCATCTCAGCGAATTTGGGGATGAGACCATCCAGATACCCACCCTGGGAGTGTTCTATATCGCTTTCCGTCAGTCGAAACCTCCCTTTGACAACGTCCACGTTCGCCGGGCCTTCTCAGCCGCGTATGATCGGAATGCACATGTGGATGTCATCGAGCAGGACCAGGGACTGGTAATGACTCACTTCGCCCCTCCCGGGATCTTTGGGGCCCCGCCTATCAACGAGGTTGGAATATCCTTCGATCCCGAATATGCCAGGGAGGAATTGGCGTTAGCGGGTTATCCAGATTGCGAGGGCTTCCCGCAGGTCAGCCTATTGGGCTACTCAGGTGAGCACACCCTGAATTGGATCGAGTTCGCCCAGGCCCAGTGGGAAGAGAACCTGGGGTGTTCCGCGGATCTTATCCAAATCGAACAGCAGACCTTTGCAGACTTGCTGATCACCACCAAAGCTGATGATGCTGAAGCGCCCCACATGTGGACGCTGGCCTGGTCGCCGGATTATGCAGATGAGAATAACTGGGTCGGAGATGTGCTGGATTGCAATATCGAGGTCCGTATGCACCGCACCTGCTCAGAAGTTGATGATCTGGTAGAAGAGGCCCGGTTTGAACCGGACCCTGAGGTTCGCAAGGACCTCTACCGCCAAATCGAAGATAAGTATTTTGGGTATGAAGGCGAGGTGCCTTTCTTCCCGATCTTCGTTGAAATAGCTTACGTCGCCCAGCATTCCTGGGTAGATCGCATCCCTGCCCTGTTCGGAGGGGAGCAGTATTACAACTGGCACATCGATCAGGAAAGTAAGCTTGAGGCAAAGCAGTAACTGACCTTCCTCGCAGGACCTGCCGGGAAAGGGAGTATCCCTTTCCCGGCATTTCTTTAAGATTGAAGATAGAAGGACCACGACCGGATCTC
>JARROG010000336.1:0-2202 GCA_037384185.1 Anaerolineales bacterium
TCTCCTTCTAATCCCAGATACTTGGGCTCAAAAATAGCGATGTAATCCCCCATCCCTCCAGAAACCATCTCAATCTCTGGTGTGGGGTTCCAGCTGGTGGGCGGGTTCGTGTCATTAATAACCTCCCAGGGACTGCTGTTGAATTGAGCAGCCCACAAATAGCGGCTGGAATCATTTTTAACCCAATTCTGGTTGGCAGAGAAAAGGTGGATCGGCACTGGATTGTTGTTGCGAATGGTCACCGAGGCAATCTGGTAGCCGGCACTCCAATCCCCCACATAGCTGTTGACCACCTCGATCAAGTCGCACTGGACCGGGATGGGTGTGTTAGTAGGAGAGGGCGTGACCGATGGGGTCGGAGAGGGAGTGATGGTCGGCGTATTGGTAATGGTCGGTGTCTGGGTCCAGGTGGGTGCGGAGAGGATCGGGCCGGTAACGCCCAGCACCCGGGAGGTGCGGAACTTTTCGACGATTCCGTCCCGCTCTGCGTTCAAACTCACTGAAGGCCAGACATTGGTCAGAATAGGGAGGAACAGCGGGTGCTGATGCTCGATATGGACCTTGACCCGGTCGCCCGGCCCCCCGGCATCATCCATCAGATAGCCGCCGATACTGTCAATGCAGAGGGGGATTGCATAGTTGTTGTAATCGACCACGAATTGATTGGCGCGGTTGCTGCAGATCGTGGTATGAAAGAAACCATTTTCAGAGGGCAGGCCAATGAAACCAATATTGTGAGTGTCCAGGAATTGTTCGTAATTCCCTGAAACCGCTGGCTCGATCCACAAACCGGTTCCACCGCCGACGGCTGCATCCCGGATCGAGAACAATCGGGCCAGGTCGATCAATTCCCGCTCTTTATCACTGCCGTCCGTTCCTGGATAATCTGATGGGACCACGCAATCCTGGGGATCTCCCCCGTATACATCTGCGTTAACATAATCCGTTCCCAGGTTGTCCCCTGCGGCCACGCAGTAGATCTCGTTATACTCACCGGTGACCGCATAACGGATCCCAAAGCGAGCAGCATTTTGAACGGACATCCAGGCGAAAGTCAACCGGGCGAACTCAATAATGCCAAAAAGCACAAAAAGCAAAATCGGCAGTGCTATCACAAACTCCACCATTGACTGCCCGCGGTTTTTTCGATCCCTATTCAGTACTGACATAACCCTCACCATCATGGCGAAAGGGCGTGGATATATTTAATAACCACGCCTTTTATCTGGTCTTCAAGGTGATAAGTGCGTACCTTCTATAAAAACAATTTACTGCTGATGGGCTATTGGACATAGAGCCAATCGGCAACTAATACATCAATGCTCCCATCAAACTGGCAGGTCCAGGTATAACCTGTATTCTCACAGCTGTCCGCCCAGACGACCTCGCTGTTCTTGGTCTCTGATACACCGGCATTGACGGATTCGACCGGCTGGTCCAATTGAAAGCTCACTGCAACAAACTGAGAGGGATCAGCTTCATCCAGGACATAGGTGACCCTGGAAACTTCGTAACTTGACTGCACGCCGTATCCCACACTCAGTAAGCCGGTGGTCCCAATCGTGTTGGCTTCTGCGAATCCGTAGGTGGCTGCGGCAATGATCAGGGATAGTGAAATCAGCCCTAGTACCTGGTGTCTTGTGCGTTTTCGTTTTGTCATGAGCTTCTTCCTTTGCCCTCTGTTAGCTGCCCTTGAAGGGAGATAATTTTTACTTCGCTATCAGTGTAGCATCCGGGGGGATTCCTGCAAGGGCCTGGAATTAACAACCCTGTTAGGTTCACCTCCCTCCGGGGATAGATCGGTCCAAGAAACGCCTTCCCCCCTCAAATAAACGCACATAGCACCTGATATGTACCGAATATTGAGCATTGTTAGCCCGGGGAAATCCTGCATTCAGCCCAGGCAGCTTTCTGAATCACAACAGGGAAGCTTGATAAGCTTCCCTGTGAAAGTCATAATCTGGCTACCTCTCCCCTTATGGTGATGGAGTCCAGGTCGGTTGGCAGGGCCAGCCGGGATCATCAAAGGGACAGGCTGGCGTCCAGGTCGGAATCGGCGTTGGTGTAGGCGAATTGGTAGGCACAGGAGTCCTGGTATTCGTTGGGGGCGGTGTGACGCTGGGAACCAGAGTGTTGGTCCTGGTTGGAGCTGGGACTGTATTAGTAGGCAGCGCAGTGGCAGACGGCACCAGGGTTTTGGTG
>JARROG010000337.1:0-5288 GCA_037384185.1 Anaerolineales bacterium
TGCTCGACGATCTGGACGCCAAAATGAACGGGATCGGCGGATTTATCAACAAACACGCCAATGAGGAAACCGGGTGGACCGACTACAATCGGTGCTGAATCCGGTGTAGAGGGAAAAGGGATCCGCTGGGCCAACAAGGTTAAGGTGAGTGCCAGGGTGAAGGCCAGATTCCAGGTCAACAGCCAAATCCCCGCGATCTTATCTGTCCAATCCGGCTTGCTCAGTGACAGTCCGATCCAGACCAAAGACAGCAGGCTGACTGCCATAACGATCAGCTGGTAATTGCCTTCCGTCCAGCGGGCAATCACCGTCGGGGCTGAAAAAGCAAACCAGGCCAGGCCGACGACCAGGAAGACCCCGATCATGGTAAGAGTGACGGTTCCGGAAGGATTCTTTTTCTGGTTGAAAGGGTTCCAGTCCAGTTGCGAGATGGCGGCCATAAGCAGCGCAGCCAGCAGCCAGCCGGTCCAGGCACCTTCTGGAACAAGGGAATAATCCAGGCCGTAATTTACTGTCCGCAGCAGAACTGAGAGGCTGATTGAAAGAGCGAAGCCGGCGGAGAACCAGGATCCAGGAAGGCGGTTTGCCTGGCCTTTGAGTTTGGCGCTGAGCAGAAATGGAAGCAGGGTCAGGGCAGACCCCAGCCCGATTCCCGAAGCCAGCATTCGCCCTGAGGTATTCAGGTAGGGCGTTAGCCCCCGGACCAGGGCGAGAGTTACTACAGCGATCCAGCCGATCGGTTGGAAGAACCTTTTGGGAAATATCAGCAGGATCGCCGGTGTGAAGAAGAAAAGTAACCCGAGGACTTTCTCGTCCAGCGTGGTGTTCATCAGATCCAGGATGTAGATGGATTCGACCAGTGTGCCGGCCATTTGGATCAAGAATAAAAAGAATATGGCAAAGGTGATAACGGGATAAGCGAGTTTATTCATATCAGGCTCCTTCAATGAACAAAGAAATAATCTACTCCTGGAAAAGCAATCTTGATCAATCGATCGAGAATCCCGTCCTACTCCCCAGCCCGCTTCAGGATCCCTTCTATCACCTCAGTTTTTGCATCCGCATAATGCTGAGTGTATTCCCAGGTCCGGGCTGCCAGTTTCTGTTTAGTTCGTTCATATAGCTTTCTATCAGCCGGGTGGGACCTCAGCCAATCCCGGAAGACCAGCATGCGAAGTACTTCAGGGCATCCTTGTGAGAAGACGTGCAGATTGGCATTGATGTCCTTGCTTTTCAGCAGCCGGTGTTCGTGCCAATCTGGTTCGCGGATGCGCAGAAAGAACCCCTGGTTCTCCAGGGCTGGCAGGTAGGAGGGCTCGTCTCGAGAATCTGCCACGACCAGCACCAGATCGATGATCGGCTTGGCGGACAGGCCGGGAATGGACGTGGAGCCAACATGCTCCAGCATCAGGGCTTTTTCTTCCAGAGCGAGGCGGACCCGCTTAGCGAGCTCCTTGAACTGGGAAGGCCAACCCGGATCGTAAGGGGCCAGGTAGATGGTGCTGTTGCGAGGCTGGCGCTCACCGATGGTCACCTCCTGGATATACTCCTCCGGAGTCTCCTGGTTGGTTCTAGCTGATTTTGAGTCCATTGATTGGATCCTACTGCTAATTTTCCCGACTAGAACATTATCCTTGAGATAATAGTGCCGGCCAGTATGGCATAATCCCATCCCACTTTGCAGCACGGCGAAAAGGTTTCTTGTTTGGCCACCAGGCAGCCAACAGGATCGGAATCCGCGGTTTTTGGATTGGTGTGATTGCAAGCTGTGCTTCTGAAAGTCTGAAAAACTCTCCCGAAAAAGTGACAGATTCGCCTTGCCACAAGCGAACGATGATCTCCAAAGCCTCGTCATATTTCCGCCCAATCTTTTTTGGATCATAGGATCCACCAAATGCTCTGTGCTCATAGGGTGTTCCCAATCCTGCGCCTAGAATTACTCTTCCATTGGAAAGTTGATCCAAAGTGGCTAAGATTTGGGCTAAGCGCCACGGTAAATTGTTTGAAATAGGAGTGATCCATGTTCCAAGTTTAATGTCTTCGGTTTGCGCGGCAATCGCTGCCAGTTCTGTCCATGGGTCAGAATAACCCGAGGGCTCGTCGCTGACAAAGACGCCATCCCAGCCTGCCTTTTCCGCTTCCTGAGCGAACTCGACAACCTCCTTTACTCCGAGAACTGGACCATTCTGGAGCCAGATTCCTAAATGTACCTTTTGATCTCCGTCTTGCATGACTTATCCCTCCTTTAAAAATTTATATCTACCATCTAAACAGCACTAGGAAATCCAATAATGTCTCTCTGGTTTAACGCACTTCTTGCCAATTGTTGTTCCTAATCATCATCCTGAACAAGTACCAGGAATCGATAATTTTTCTTCCATCAACCCGACCAGATTGCCGTCCGGATCGCGCAAGAAAGCTGTCCAGAGTTCATGATCAGGCATCTCGGCTGTCAGCGCTGGAGCCCGTTCTCCAGCTGCTCCCCTGGAAATGAGTGCGGCATAACGGGCGGCAATATCCGTAACCTGGAAATAGAGGATAGAATTCTTGCCCACTTCCCCGGCACCTTGAGGTGTGGTCAGCATCAAGCGGATGCCTCCTGCGTCCAGGAAGGCAAGGTTCGCCCCCGAGCTGAACAGGAAAGCGAGTCCGAGCACGTCCCGGTAAAACTCCAGAGCGTGTTCTACATCACTGACAGTAATGGCAATTTGCCGTATTTTTGAAAGTTTCGGATTCATTCTGGCTGCCTTATTTGATTGGGTATTGGTATGGGCGAGCGTGCAGCGCTAAATGATCACCGGTTAGAGCTCGCTCTGGAAAGCCTTGGCCAATCGGGCTTGTGCCCCTCATCAAACACCCATTAGCTGGGCTGATAGATGGATGTGAACAGCAGCGCTGTGGCGATTACTCCGATAATTGTCAGTCCCAGGATCACAGACCAAGTGATCATTCTGGTCCGAATGTCCAGCTCATCAACCCGTTTCCAACCCATCACGAAGGGGGTGATCCAACTGCGCTTACCGATTTGCAGTCCTGGGTCGATTTCTACTTTCTTCAATTTGCGGGCGACAGAAAGTTGAAATCCCCAGCTGACCAATGCCAGGATCAGGGTCAGAAAGAAGGCCGCCAGTGCCAAAACTTCCGTGTACATGCTTTCCTCCTTTCGTTTTTTTCCCTCAGATAGGTTTGTAATAACGTTCAGGGCAGAGATCAAGGAATCTATGATTTCAGGGAGTGCTGAGATGTAAAACAAAAATCATCGGTTCTCCTCCGGACGGAGGGCTGATTTGAGTGCTAGCACCTTCCTCCAGTGGCAGCACTAATGGCAGGATCATCCCGGGCTGTTCGACGATGAAGGGTTGGTCAACCGTAAAGGCAGGTATGGAACCCTCCGGCCACTCGCTTGCATAGTTCTTCAAGGTTCCAGATAAGGAAAAATCGCCGTGGATCTCCCCTGAGGGTGAATTTTCAGAACCGGTGGTAACGGAACCTGTTAAGCTGACTGATAATTCCCAATCAGAATTCATCGTGATACAATCCTCCCCGCACTGGAGGGCGCTCAAATTGCAGGTCGCTTCGGTCTCCCCTACCGGAAGATTGAACTCGCAAGTCTCCCCAAGCAGCGCATCACGAAAGCTGATCTCAATCACGGCTTGGTCCGGCAGTGGTCCTACTACTTCTGGAGTAATGGAGTAGGATTCTCCCTCAGGTGTAGGGGTTGGGGTATTGGTCGCAGACTCCAACCCGGCTGCAGGCGCTTGTGTTCCGGCGCTAGCGCTGCAGCCAACAAGAAAGAACAGAAGCATGCCTGCGAACAGATTGGCGAATTTACGAAAGTGTGTGGTCATCTCACCTCCGGAAAAGTATCTGGATGCGTATTTTCGGATTTTAATAGGGAGGTATCAGAAGAAAGGCGATCACCCATAGAAGCATTATAAATCTAAAATCGCTGTTGGAAGAAGATAACCTCTAATGCGGGGCTGCCTGGGAACAACTTACTTTTCCACTGGAACCAGCAGATAATTATGATAGACCTGTGAAACGGGTGATAGGTCCGGGAAAAAGCCAGATGATGTTTGATATAAACTGACCGGACTGGAACAAACTACGAGTTGGTCAATAACTCCCGCAGGTCAAAGACGCGAGCCAGGGCGCTGAATGCCAGGCTGTGCCGGAAGCTGCCGGCGGCGACTTCATCCCCGATTTCCTTCAGGCTCATTTCAAAAGCCAGCAGAGCTTCACCTGCCTCTAATGCTGGGTCCTGGGTGCGCTTCACATCCCGCGCCAGCCAGTGATGGCAGCGGTTATCCAGGTAGGCCGGGTTGGGTGCGGACCAGCCCAGATATTCCCAATCTTCGCTGGTATAGCCGGTTTCCTCTGTCAGTTCGCGGACGGCCGCCTCCCGAGAACTTTCCCCCTTCTCAATAATCCCTGCTGGGATCTCTACAGTGACTTCTCCAAACCCGAAGCGGTATTGTTTGACCACTACCAGCTTTCCAGCTGGTGTCAGGGCAACCATGTTAACCCAATCCGGGGCTTCCAGGACGGTAGCTTTTACGGTATGGCCGTTCCGGGGGTTTTCCAGCCAATCATACCGGGTCCGGAACAGGGTAAGGTCGGGGCCTTCCTCTGTTTTTACAAGCTTCCACTTTTGGGTAATTGAGTTGTCGCTCACAGAATGCTCCTGGGATGAAGAGCAGTGATCAGTTAGCAGTTTCTAATATTGGGAAATTATTCGCTTAATCACTGAACCACTGAGGACTGATAATTGATCATTGAATAGAAGGGTAACGAATCCTGGGTTGAATATGTGAGCTAACAAACCGACTTAATCCACCGTCAGCGTCTTGGAAAGGTTCCTCGGGAAATCAGGGTCATAGCCGCGTTCAACCGCCATATGATAAGAAAGGAGCTGGAGGGGTAGCACAGATAATAGTGAAGCAAATATGGGGTCAGATTCAGGGAGGACGACCATTTCGGTAGCATTGGATCTCAGTTGTTCATTTGCCTGGCCAAAGGCGATCGCATCACCGCCGCGACAAGTGACTTCATTTATCCCGCTGATGATCAGGGGGACATCATCTGGCCCGGCCACAAAGAGGACAGGGAAACCGTCAGTGACTGCAGAAAGGGGCCCATGTTTGAATTCTGTCGAGAGCATCCCCTCACAATGGGCATACGTGATCTCTTTTAATTTCAATGCACCTTCCAGCGCCATAGGGTAAGTGATGCCATAACCCAGGCAGTACAGGTCATTCCAGGCATTGATCTTTGGTACAAGTGCCTTT
>JARROG010000338.1:0-2192 GCA_037384185.1 Anaerolineales bacterium
ACGGCCAGTAAGACAAAGCCAGGGCCCCAGAACACATCCACCAGCCCCAGATCGGAGATCCGCAGTTCCGGTATCACCACCAGGCCTAATAGGCTCAACTGCATATTTGGATTGGCGAGTGAGCAACCGCAAGCTTTGAAACCCTGCAGGACGCTGGCTGCTTCCTCAGCAACGACCTCAGCCCTTTCAGTTGACATCAAACCTGCGATGGGCAGAGCCACCGAGCCAATCACCTTACCATCCTGGACAACAACCTGGCCGCCGTTCATATCTGATAGGGTATTGGCAGCCATAGCCATCTGCTCCTCGTCTGTGCCAACCACGATCATATGATGGGAATCGTGAGCGACCGTTGAGCCCAAGGCACAGCGGCCTTTTAGACCAAAGCCGCTGACCAAACCAACCACCACACCACCGGTAGCTTTATGCCTCTCCACCAGAGCGATTTTGAGCAGATCCTGATCAAGATCGATCTTGATCTCTCCAGCGGCAGGCTTGACAGCTACCTGGAGATGTTTGGTAGGTGCCTGTCCCTCAACCACCCCGATGACATTGGCAGTGAGTTTCTTGCCCGCCAATTCCTGTTCCACATCCAGGCGGAAGTCCTCTGCGGTCAAAGGCCGCTTGAGGTGGACAGAGTTGGATGCCCACTCAGGATACTGCCTGGAAGGAAGATCCATCTGCCAGGCACCGCTTTCTGCCAGCAGCTTGCCCTTGGCATAAACCTGCTGAGGCCGGAAATCAGACAGATCCTTGACCAGCAGGATATCCGCATATCTCCCAGGGGCAATCTGCCCCATGTCCCGGGAGACACCAAAATGCTCCGCGGTATTCAAGGTGGCCATTTGCAAAGCCGTCATGGGATCCAATCCCAAATCTATCGTGTGGCGTAGAACGCGGTCCATATGGCCGTCATTCACCAAAGTTTCGGTGTGGGAATCGTCGGTGCAGAGGATAAAATGGCGGGAATCCAGCTTATCCTCCATGAGAGCGGGGATCTGAGCTTCCACATCCAGCCACCCGGATCCATAACGAAGCATCGCTTTCATGCCCTGCCGCACTCTGGCAATCGCGTCTTCTTTGCGAGTGCCTTCATGGTCATCCTCCGGACCACCGGCAGCATACGCGTGGAAGGTCTTCCCGAGGTCGGGGGAGGCGTAATGGCCTCCGATCACTTTTCCGGCTGCCCGGGTGGCAGCCATTTCATCATGCATTTTCTGGTCGCCAAAATACACGCCGGGGAAATTCATCATTTCACCCAGGCCGATGATCTGCTCCCAGGTCATAGCCTCCGCAACATCCTCCGGTCCAATCGATGAACCCGGCGTTTCCAGTCCCGGGGCTGATGGAACGCAGGAAGGTACCTGAACCCAGACATGAACAGGCTGATTTTTTGCCTCGTCTGCCATCAATTTGACACCCTTCAAACCAAAAACATTAGCAATCTCGTGGGGATCGATGAACATTCCGGTCGTTCCCCGCGGTGCGACGGCCCGCACAAATTCTGTAATCGTCACCATCCCTGATTCAACATGCATATGCGCATCCAGCAGCCCAGGAACCAGGTACATACCCTCCGCGTCCACTACCCGGGTATGATCCCCAATAGTATGGGAAGCGTCATCACCTACGTAAGCAATCCGATCCCCCAGCACAGCGATATCAGTACCAGGAATGATCTCGCCCGATTGGACACAAACCCAGCGCCCATTCTGGATCACCAGGTCCGCCTTTTGGCGTCCCATAGCGACATCGACAAGGGCTCTCGTTCGATCGCTGATATCCTTTGAAGTCATAGTCAACTCCCCTGTGAGTGATAGGAAATGGAAGGCTAACCGTTGAGCAATCGCTTGGCTGCCTGATTATGTTCTTCGATCAAGACTGGCAGATCGGCAGTTGTGAGCTGGCCTTCCTTGACGATGAACTTGCCGCCCACAACGTTGTAGTCTACTTTGACTGGTGCGCAGAACACCAGGGCTGACACTGGATCGTGCAAAGCACCCGCATAATCGATCTGTTCCAGGTCAATCGCAATAAAATCTGCAGCTTTCCCGGGCTCCAGGGAACCAATATCTTTTCTCCCCAGCACAGCCGCTCCTCCCCTGGTAGCTAATTCTAGAGATTGCCGGGCAGACATGATGGGCTGATCCCCACCACCAGTGCGGGAAGCACCCTGGATCCCAGCTCGCAGC
>JARROG010000339.1:0-4431 GCA_037384185.1 Anaerolineales bacterium
TTCCGCCAGGCCGCCAGATCCTTTTCGGTACCATCGCAAAATCTGATCTACGCAGATGTGGACGGCAATATTGGCTATCAGATGCCAGGCAACATCCCTATCAGGGTCGAAGGCCATGACGGAAGCCTGCCGGTTCCGGGTTGGAACGGGAATTATGAATGGCAGGGGTACATTCCATTTGAGGAGCTGCCCCACATCCTCAACCCCCAAGCTGGCTATATCGTCACCGCTAACAACGCCGTGGTTGGAAACGATTATCCCTATCTGATCACAGATCAGTGGTCCTATGGATTCCGCGCTCAGCGGATTGAAAACCTGATCAACGCTGCCCCGGGACCGATCAACCTCACCTATTTGAAGAAAATGCAGGGTGATAACTACGATTCCCTGGCTGCCGTACTGGTACCTTTCCTGCTGGATCAGCGCTTTACGGACCCGGATCTGCAGTCAGCCCAGGACATTCTCAGGGGCTGGGATTACCGGGCTGACATGGATTCGGCCCCAACTGCCCTGTACATGGTCTTCTGGGAGAAACTGGTCAAGAACACCCTCCAGGACAATCTGCCGGATGATATCCAGGTCGGGGTTGATTCCCGGGCGAAGGAGATCATCCGCCGACTGGTAAGTGAACCGAACAATCCCTGGTGGGACGATCCATCCACATCCCGCCGGGAATATATGGCCGATATCTTGCGCCAGAGCCTGGCTGAATCCTATCGAGAACTGGGGAAAGAATTGGGGAAAGACCCGGCTGACTGGCAGTGGGGAACCCTGCACACAATCACATTCCGGAACCAGGTCATGGACGGCTTTCCTTTTATCAGGAATGCCTTCAACCGGGGACCATTCCCAACCTCGGGTGGCAATGCCATCCTGAACGCAACCGGTTGGGATATTGAAAATCCCTATCAGGTCGACTGGCTGCCGTCGATGCGCATGATCGTTGATCTGAATGATCTCACCAATTCCCTGAGCATTCACACTACCGGACAGTCCGGCCACGCCTACCACCCGCACTACATCGACATGGCAGATCTCTGGAGCAAGATCTATTATCACCCTCTGCTGTGGGATGCAGCCCATATCGAGCGCCAGGCAGAATCCCTGTTGATCCTGAAGCCGCAGTAGAAACCGGAAAGGCGGTCTGGCAGACCCTCTTTCCTCTCCTGGCAAACCACTTGGGACTGCTCCCTCTTGTCAGCCCGGGATTCTTGATATATAATTAGAACAAACGTTCTAATTATAGGAAGCCATGTTCCCAACCCGTGTTCTCAATTCCCTCAAATACCTATTTCAGCCGGACCAGTTCGTGAAGCTGGACCAGCCCCTGAGCCTGGCCCTTTCGCGCCTGGCCGAGGAAGAGGAACAGCCCCTGAATGAGGTAGGGCAAAAAATGCTTAACTTCGCCCTGCAGCACCGCCGGGAAGCGACCAGAAGCCTGGAAATCTGGCAGTCCCTTACCCCCCGCGAGAAAGAGATCACTGCCCTGGCCTGTCTGGGGTATACCAACAAAGAGATCGCTGAAAAACTGTTCATCTCGCCAGCCACAGTAAAGACCCATCTGCGCAATGCCAAACGAAAATTTGGCCTGCGCAGCAAGTTGGAGCTCCGGAAAACCCTTTCCGATTGGGATTTTTCCAACTGGGCTGTCTGATCTTCATTCCTCCTTCGGAGTAGCCTCTTTTTCATCCCCAGGTTCGTCCAGGATCCGGAAACAGGTGGGGGGCATGGAACTGATCACCTTACCACACTCCCCTTCCCTGCAGCTGCTGGTCGCGCCTTATTCTTTACAGCGAGAAATATCCCTGCAGTTCATTGCCGAACTAGCCCAGCGCGGTCCGATCCAGGTGTTGGATGGAGGGAACCGCTTTGACCTGTTGGGTCTCAACAGAGAGCTCAGGCGGCGGGACCTGCCATTCTACTCCGCTCTGGAACGCGTCCAGGTAGCCCGGGCTTTCACCTGCTACCAGATGACAACCCTATTGGAAGGTCCTGCCGGGAGCGGGATCCCGACCCTGGTCTTGAACCTGCTTGCCACCTTTCAAGATGAAAACGCCTCCCAGACCGAGCGACTCAGGCTGCTGGAGAGCTGCCTCTACCAACTCAGGAAGAGAGCCCACCACACAGCGGTGCTGGTGGTAGTCCACCCTCAGCCGGCCGAGGAGCCCTTCCTGATCAGGGTCAGGGAAGCAGCCGACCGGGTCTGGGCCTTTGAGCCTCAACCGCCAATCAGCCAACTCACTTTGCTCTGAGGGAGCCATCTATGGGACGACCTGTAACTTCGATCACACAAACCTTCTTGAAGGAGCGGGCTGCCTTTGCCCGCTTTCGGCGAGCCCTGCGCAGCAGCGGCCAGGTGTTTCTGGGCAGAGGCGAACAGGTCATCCAGCACCTGTTGGTCGCTGCTGAGAACTTCGCCATGCCCTCCGGGAATGAGATCCAGGGCTGGCTGCTGGACCTCTATCCCGATCCAGATCAGGGAGTGGTCGTCTGGATCCTGGACCAGAGTGGAGCCAAGCGGCACCGCCTGCACCAGCCCTTTCCAACCTGTTTTTACGTTCACGGATCCAGCACCCAGCTGCGGGCTCTCTGGCGCCACTTGAAATCGCTTTCCCTGCCCCTGCAGCTCTCCCGGGCTGAAAAACAGGATCTTTTTGTAGACCATCCCCTGGCGGTGCTCAAGATCACCGCTCCCACGCCACTGGTCCAGGAACAAATCTTCAACCACCTCAAAAAGGATTTCCCGGACCTGACTTACTACGACGCTGACATTCCCATCGATATCCGCTTTGCAGCCCAAAATGGGATTTTCCCGCTGGCACGCTGCCGGGCCCTGGTCGACGACCAGGGTCAGATCCAGGACCTGAAAACACTGGATTCGCCCTGGAGCATCGATGATCCTCCGGCGCCGCTGCAGGTGATGTCTTTGGCACCGGATGCCAATCCCAGCCACAGAGAACCTACCCGGCTCAACGTCCATCTGGAAGACAGAGATTACAGCTTTCCCCTCAGTGATGAGCGGGGACTGCTGGTGAAGCTGCGGTCGCTGCTGGTGCGTTATGACCCCGATCTGCTGCTGACTGTCTGGGGGGACAACTGGCTGATCGACAAGCTCTTCCAGCTAATGGCCAGACACCACATCAATCTGCCGCTCAATCGGGAAGCGGGCCGGGAGGTCGAACGCCGCGACCAGCGTTTTTATCACTCCTACGGTGGGGTAATCTATCGAGGCCCGCAGACCCGGCTGTTCGGGCGGCTGCATATTTCCACCGAGAACACAGTCATGTATCACGACTACGGGCTGGAGGGAGTCTTCGAGATGTCCCGGGTGACCAGCCTGCGGGTGCAGACCGCTGCCCGGGTCTCTCCCGGCACCGGCATATCGTCCATGCAGATCCTGACCGCCCTGCGCCAAGGGGTGCTGGTTCCCTGGCACAAGCAGCAGGTGGAATGGTCCAAATCGGCGTACAACCTGCTTCAGTCCGATCGGGGCGGCATGGTCTTCCAACCCACAGTTGGCCTGCACACCAACGTAGCTGAGATCGATTTCATTTCCATGTACCCCAGCATCATGGAACACTTCAACATTTCCCCTGAGACCATTGGCAAACAGGGAGAGAACTATACCTTTGTTCCTGAGCTGGAGCTCACCATCGATCAGGATCAGCGCGGCCTGGTCCCCAACACCCTGCGTCCGCTGCTGGAGAAGAGAATCCACCTCAAACAAGCCCTGGCAGGCATGGATCCCCGCGATGTCCGCTTCCGCGCTTATCAGGCACGATCCTCGGCACACAAATGGCTCCTGGTCACCTGCTTTGGCTATCTGGGATACAAGAACGCTCGTTTTGGGCGCATCGAAGCCCACCAGGCTGTCACTGCGTATGGGCGTGAAGCGCTGCTGCGCGCCAAGGAAGCCGCAGAGGACATGGGCTATGAAGTGATTCAAATGTATGTCGATGGGCTGTGGGTGCATCACCCCGAAAAAACCCGCCCCAAAGATATCAACCCCCTGCTGCTGGAGATCCAGGAGCGCACAGGGCTGCCGATCTCCCTGGATGGGATCTACCGCTGGGTAGTCTTTGTGGGCTCCCGCCAAAACAAAAAACGCCCGGTCGCCAATCGCTATTTCGGTGTGTTCCAGGACGGGACGATCAAAGTGCGCGGGATTGATGCCCGTCGCCGGGATAGTACCCCTTTTGTCTCCGAGGCGCAGATACATCTGCTGGAAATGCTTGCCAGTAAAGAGGATCCTGCCGAAGCGCTGCCTGAGGCAATCGACTACTTGCGGGGGCGCTTGCGGGCACTGCGGCGCGGGCAGGTCAGGCTGCCCGATCTGCTCGTTCGGCAGCGTTTAGGGCGCAAGCTGGAAGCTTATCGCTCACCCTCCCCGGCTGCGCAGGCCGTCTTCCAGCTTAAAGCCGTCGGCAAAGA
>JARROG010000340.1:0-2165 GCA_037384185.1 Anaerolineales bacterium
TTTTGATAAAGGAAACTTCCTGACCGTCGTAAGCAAAAGCATGGTTCTCAATCAATCCGGAACTGAGAGTACAACACTCATGGGACAGGATACGTTTACTGTTGATGGCCTGACCATCCAGCGATTCAACCACAGTCTTTATATTGGGGAGCAGGAAATCCAGATGCAGATCCTGTTCTTCGAAACCGACAGCGCCTATTTCATTTTTACCAGTAAATTTGACTACGACGAACGGGATGGTGATACCGCTCAACTCTACAATCTCCTGATCCAAAGTATTGAAGTGATCAATTCATAATTCAACGGCAGTAACCTGCCATCCAGTTATGGAGAATGATGATGAGAAATCAGCTAATGCAGCGTCTCAGGTCCGCCGCCAGGATACTGATAAAAGGTCAGGCAAGACCAAAAACAAGAGAAATCCCCGCGATCACACCTGAAGAGGTTGCGGAAGCAAAGCTCTTTTTCCCGCTGGACAAATTTTTCATTTTTGGGCATGCGCGCTCCGGCACGACATTATTAACCCGCCTGGTTCGTCTTCATCCAAAGGTTCACTGCAACTACCAGGCTCATTTCTTCACCCGTAAACCTTACCTTGAAAGCCTTATCGCCTGTGAGGAATTTGGGGAATGGCTAACCCTCCACAGCAACCGCTGGACTAGTGGACGGGAATTGTCACCTGTCGTTTTGCGAGCATCCAGCGATTTCATCCTGGAGCGGGATGCTCATCGAGCAGGGAAGGGATCTAAGGATTGTATTGTAGGTGATAAAAGCCCAAACAGCTTGCAAGATGGCGAATCAGTCCGACGGATGGTAAAAGTCTATCCAGATGCCAGGCTGATTTACATCGTTCGTGATGGACGAGATGCGATCATTTCTCACCGTTTTCAGACTTTCGTTGACAGACCGCAATACCTCTCAGCAGAGGGCCAGAAAATCCGCCAGGCTTTCACTGAGGATTCGACGCCATTTTTGGATGGCCGCCGTTCAATATTCACCGAAGAAGACCTGCGCCAGGCGGCTGAGGGCTGGTCGCACAATGTTAACGATACTTTGCAGGCAGCCCAAGAATTACTAGGTGAAAATTTTTATTCTTTACGTTATGAGGACATATTAGCTCACACCTGGGAGACTATGAGCAGGTTATGGCAGTTTTTAGGGGTTGATCCGGCAGTCGATGGTCTGCGAGAATCACTCAATAATGAGATGCAGCGCAATCCTGATGCAGCCTGGCAGCAGCAAAAATCGGAGGAAATCGCCGATTCACTCCAAAAAGGGAAACACGGCACCTGGCGCGAATTATTCACAGCACGAGACCGTGAGATTTTCAAACAATTGGCCGGAAAGACACTGATCGATTGGGGATATGAAAAAGATAATCATTGGTAAGAGCTAAATACCCAGGTTATTTTAATCATCAAAAAACATCTGGTATAAACCGGATATGCCTTTAGATTTTTTCTTCGCTGATCTTTTACAGACTATCAAAATAAATAGAAATTTCCTTCTCAGGGTGCGTCTTAGAAAGGCTATGAGCAAGATATCTTTCATGGTCTGCATTCAGGGCCGCACTGGATAAGATATAATAATTTCTGTCATAAACGTACTGGCAATTCTGCTATTGAGGTCGCTTTGAATATTCGTCAATTGATGGACACCCCTATCTCTCGCCTGAGAGAACTTCAAATGACGATCCATTCCATTCATAAATGGAACAGGATCACCTTTACGCAGGTCCCCATCGTCTTTGGCAATGCCATGCCGAAATCTGGTTCGCACCTGCTGCTGCAGATCCTGCAGGGGTTGGCTCAGGTTGCACCCTTTCGCTTTGTCAAACAGCGGCCCATCCGGCTGATGACCAGGGAAGGTCGCATCGGTGCTACGGACGAAATTCTATATGACCTTCAGGACTGGAACACCGGCGTGATTGGTTGGGGATATGTGACTGCCGATCCTGTTTACCAGTCTTTTTTTAATGAACAACAAAATGTGATCTCCTATTTTGTCTTCCGCGACCCAAGAGATCAGCTCTTATCCAGTATTTTTTACGCCATCAACATGCATCAAGGACATGCCTTGCATGATTTCTACTCTAACCTGCCCCTGGATGAGGCCATCAGGGCTGCTATTACGGGAAATGATCAACAAAACCATTTATATCTCCC
>JARROG010000341.1:0-2164 GCA_037384185.1 Anaerolineales bacterium
AGCGCGGTTTATAGTCCATGATCAATTTGGAAGAACGCAAGAACTTAATCAGGGCAGCCCTTGGTGAAGTGCCGCTGGACCTGCGAATTGATCAAGTGCAAGTTGTTAACGTTTACAATGGGTCAATCGAACCAGGATCTATTGGTATAAAAGACGGCAGAATTGTTACCCCCTATGCGAAGGATTATCAAGCGAATAGTGTCCTTGACGGGGATGGGAGTTTTGCCATCCCTGGATTCATAGACACCCATGTACATCTGGATTCCACTTTAGTAGTTCCCGAAAATCTCTCCCGATTACTGCTGCCGCGGGGTACAACCGTGATGCTTGCCGATCCCATGGAGATTGCCAATGTGGCTGGGCTCCCGGGGTTCAAAGCACTGCTGGGGTCGATAGACAAGCTCGATTATCATATTTTTCTGGAAGTGTCCTCCCGGGTGCCTACCGCACCTGGCCTGGAGACAACTGGAGGTGAGCTGGATCTCCAGGATGTCAGAGAAATTCTTACCTGGCCTCAGGCCGTCAGTCTCGGTGAGCTGGATCCTTCCAAAGTCCTGGAAATGCGGGATGAGTATCTTCTGAAAATCGAAGCCGCACAACGCCTGGGGAAGATCTGCAACGGCCATGCGGTAGGCCGGATTGGGAAAGAGCTGGTGGCTTACGCCTGCGGTGGATTGGCAGATGATCATGAATGTGTAGATTACCAAGAAGCCCTCTCCCGGCTGAAGTTGGGGATGGCAGTTCTGATCAGAGAGGGGAGTACCGAGAGGAATTTAGAACTGATTCTGGAAGGTGTGGTCAGAGAGGGGACCTATTCCCAGCATTTGATGTTCTGCACGGATGATAAGCATCCAGATGAAATCCTCGAAGAAGGCCATATCGATTTTATGGTCAACCGTGCTATCGACCTGGGTTTGTCTCCTATGCAAGCCATTCAGATGGCGACCATTAACGCAGCCAAGCATTTCCGGATTGAGCATTTGATCGGTTCACTCTCACCTGGCAGATGGGCAGACATCATTCTAACTGATGATCTGAGTCAAATCAAACCTGATCGGGTGTTCTTCAAGGGGAAGCTGGTTGTTGAGAAAGGCGCCTACATCGGGGAGCTTCCCACACCGGATTATCCTGACTGGCTTTTCAATACAGTTAAATTGACGAAGGGAAAACAGCCAGGTGATTACGAACTAAAGCACGATGGCGATCATGCCCAAGTTTGGGTGATTGATCTGTTTCCTGAACAAATCATCAATACCAAAACCCAGGCCAGTCTGGAGGTCAAAAAAGGGCTGGTGGTCCCAGATCCGGAACGGGATATCCTGAAGTTAGCAGTAGTGGAGCGTTATGGAAAGAATGGTAATGTCGGGATCACATTTGTAAAGGGCTTTGGTTTGCGGGAAGGGGCACTGGCATCCTCCATCGCTCATGACCACCATAATATTATTGTGGCAGGGACAAATGATGAGGATATGGCACTGTGCGCTGCTGAGATTGAGCGTATGCAGGGCGGTTTTGTCCTCGTTTCTCGGGGCGAAGTGCTTGGGCGGCTGCAGCTCCCGATCGGCGGATTGTTGAGCCAGGAGCCGGTGGATGCGATTATCGATCAGCTGGAAAGGATCAACCAGGCTTACCGGGACCTGGGGGGCACTCTGCCCGCCCCATTTATGACTATTTCATTCATTGGGCTGCCGACTGTACCCGACCTGGGATTAACGGATCTTGGGCTGGTAGATGTGTTTGCTCATCGGCTGATCAGCTCCTTTGTTTCCTAGCGGAGAGTTTTAATGCAGGAATTTGATTATTATCGACCGAAAACCTTACCTGAATTGAAAGAGAATCTCAGCCAACCTGGCGCTCTGATTCTGGCTGGTGGTACGGATATTATTCCGAAAATGCGGAAGCATAAATTCGCGCCGACCATTCTGGTGGACACCAGTGGAATTCCGGACCTGGAATTCATCGAGGACCAGAAAGATGAGGTGGTCATTGGTTCGCTGACTACGCACCAACAGATCGCCCAGTCCCCCTTGATCGCCTCGGTAAATCCAGCCTTACAGGCTGCCGCGGAGAGCATTGGCTGCATCCAAACACGCTGCAGAGGTACGCTGGGGGGCAATCTGGCAAATGCATCCCCTGCGGCAGATACCATACCGCCGCTCTTGAT
>JARROG010000342.1:0-3135 GCA_037384185.1 Anaerolineales bacterium
CCCATTGATCCCATTCCTGCACGGGATCCCAGGAAAACCGGAGAGAGCCTACTGGATCTATGCAGCAGTCAACGTGGTTTTTGGGGTTATTTTTATGCTTCTCCTTGCCAGGAGTTCGAAAACCAGCCCCACGGAGACAAACCCCGTCTAGAAAAATGTGGGCGTGCTTGATTGACACCGCTTTCTCCTGGAAACCGACTCTATATTTGTCATTGGATGGATGTTTTTGGTAAGCACAGTATTTCTCTATCGTTCCAATTGGTCCGATAAACTGAAAGTAGGTCAGTAATCAGTGATCAGATCAGGTGTCTTGCCTGTCCATGGAATACTGTTTGCTGAAAATTGATCATTGCATTAACCGCCAAAATTCTGCCGCTCTCCTTTTCTTCAATATTGACCCCTTCAGATTCCTACCAGGGTAAATCCCCCAGGGTATTGAATGACATCCAGGCTTGGGTGAGGGGTAAAAGATGGGCAATTATTGGAATTTCAATTCAGGAATCCATAGAGAAAACTAAATTTCGATTATGATTAGCCTAAGGGGAAAGGTCATCTTGATGGGTTAGCACAAGTATTCTCTATCCCGGAAAGGAATGACGCTCACTTTTTATTTGTTCAATTGCTATTGTATGGGAGGGAGAAATGAGTGATGAAAGCAAATGCCCGGTAACAGGCAGCTCAAGCAAACCGGTCGCTGGCGGCGGTACATCAAACCGGGACTGGTGGCCGAACCAGCTGAATCTCAAAGTCCTGCACCAGCACTCGCCTTTGAGCAATCCGCTGGGTGAGGAGTTCAACTACGCGGAGGAGTTCAAGAAACTCGACCTGGAGGCGGTCAAACAGGACCTCTTTGACTTGATGACCGATTCCCAGGACTGGTGGCCAGCTGATTACGGTCACTATGGTGGTCTCTTCATTCGAATGGCCTGGCACAGTGCCGGCACCTACCGCATAGGCGATGGCCGGGGCGGCGCTGGATCTGGCAGCCAGCGCTTTCCACCACTCAACAGCTGGCCAGACAATGTTAACCTTGATAAGGCCCGCCGACTGCTTCAACCGATCAAATTGAAATACGGCAGGAAGATATCCTGGGCCGACCTGATGGTGCTGGCTGGCAACTGCGCGCTGGAATCGATGGGTTTCAAAACCTTTGGTTTCGCCGGGGGTCGGGAAGACGTCTGGGAGCCGGAAGAGGATATTTACTGGGGCGCTGAAGACGAATGGCTGGCCACCAGTGATAATCCCAAAAGCCGCTACAGTGGAGACCGTGATCTAGAGGATCCCCTGGCAGCTGTCCAGATGGGTCTGATCTATGTCAACCCGGAAGGCCCGGATGGCAACCCCGATCCTGTTGCCTCGGGCCAAGACGTCCGCGAGACCTTTGCCCGGATGGCCATGAACGATGAGGAGACCGTTGCCCTGGTAGCCGGCGGTCATACCTTCGGAAAATCACATGGTGCAGGTGACCCGGCCCTGGTGGGCCCGGAACCCGAAGCTGCTGGCATTGCGGAGCAGGGATTGGGCTGGAAGAGCAGTTTTGGCAGCGGCAAGGGTGGTGATACCATCGGCAGCGGAATCGAGGGCGCCTGGAAGCCGAACCCGACCCAGTGGGATATGGGCTATCTGAAGGTCCTATTTAAGTATGAATGGGAGCTGGTTAAAAGTCCGGCGGGTGCCCATCAGTGGTTGGCCAAGGACGTTGATGAAGAAGATATGGTCGTGGACGCCCATGACCCGTCCCAGAAGCACCGACCGATGATGACCACAGCAGACCTTTCCCTGCGCTACGATCCGATCTACGAACCGATCGCCCGGCGTTTCCAAAAGGATCCTGAGGCCTTCGCGGATGCTTTCGCCAGAGCCTGGTTCAAATTGACCCACCGCGATATGGGTCCCCGTTCCCGCTATCTAGGACCTGAGGTCCCGGCAGAGGACCTGATCTGGCAGGATCCAGTACCCGCGGTTGACCATGAACTGATCGATAAGCAGGATATCGAAGATCTGAAAAAGAAGATCCTGGACTCGGGCCTCACTGTCTCCCAGTTGGTCTCAACAGCCTGGGCTTCAGCATCCACCTTCCGGGGTTCAGACAAACGCGGCGGGGCCAACGGGGCTCGCCTCCGCCTTGCCCCACAAAAGGATTGGGAAGTCAACCAGCCATCGCCTCCGCCTTGCCCCACAAAAGGATTGGGAAGTCAACCAGCCAGCTGAGCTGAAGAAGGTGCTGGGCGCTCTGGAGAGTATCAAACAGGAATTTAACAGCGCACAGTCGAATGGGAAGATGGTTTCCCTGGCTGATCTGATCGTGCTGGGAGGATGTGCAGCTGTTGAGCAAGCTGCCCAAAGTGCCGGTCAGGATGTGACTGTTCCTTTTACCCCGGGCCGTACGGATGCATCCCAGGAGCAGACTGACATTGAATCATTCGCCGTGCTTGAACCATCTGCGGATGGCTTTCGCAACTACCAAAAAGCCAAATATTCCGTATCGGCGGAGGAACTGCTGATCGACCGGGCCCAACTGCTGACTTTGACCGCACCTGAGATGACGGTTCTGCTGGGCGGTCTGCGAGTCTTGGGAGCTAACTACGAGGGTGCTCAGCATGGGGTCTTCACCAAACGACCGGGTACCCTGACCAATGACTTCTTTGTGAATTTGCTTGATATGAGAACAGCTTGGAAAGCAACCACGGCAGAGGAAGACCTGTTCGAGGGTTACGACCGCAGTAGTGGTGAACTGAAATGGACCGGCACGAGGGTCGATTTGATCTTTGGGTCGAACTCCCAGCTCAGGGCTTTGGCGGAAGTCTATGCCAGTGAGGATGGGGAGGAGAAATTCTTGAATGACTTTGTCGCAGCCTGGGACAAGGTCATGAATCTCGATCGTTTTGACCTGGACTGATCAAGGCAGCCAGTCCTCCGCTGTTTTCTGATGGATTGGTCAGGACAATTAGTAAAAAGCCGGTTCCAGTCGCTGGTATTCTGCCGAAACTGGGACCGGTTTTTTGAATACCTAAGAAGGTTGAGGGGTTGCCGCCACTGTTCGAACAGACAACGGTTAGACCTTTTCGAATCGATTTATGCTCGGAATTCAATTTCGGGCTTCCTAATGTAACAAAAACCGTCTTATCTGCGTTA
>JARROG010000343.1:0-2755 GCA_037384185.1 Anaerolineales bacterium
GCCCGCTGCCTGCCACACCCACCCCGACACCCGAACCGGGTTCAATCGCAGGCGGTGTTTTTAACGACATGAACGGAAACGGGGTCCGGAACGGTGGCGAGCCTGGTATCCCCAATGTCACTATCAAGCTCGGTAGCGGCGCTTGTGGTTCCACAGGTTATGGCAATACAACTACCGCCAGCAATGGCAGTTTCCAATTTAATGATCTGCCAGCCGGGACTTACTGTGTTTCTGTGACCATCAATACCTCCTGCGGCCACTGGCTGCCAACCACTGTCACCCAGCGCACGGTCAACCTCGCCCCGGGAGATGCCAAGCTGATCGCCTGGTTCGGCTACGCAGCCTACATCTGCTAAGAAAACGATTTGCTCTCACGGCTGCTGCTCATCCCTGTTTGATCAGCGCCTGATAGACAACTTACCTGATAGCAAGGGTACTTGCGGATAAAGCAAGTACCCTTGTTGATTGGAAAAAGACCTGGGGGATCCATAGTTTGTTCCCATTCTTGGGAAGGGGTAGGAATCAACCATTAAGTCGATGTTGTATCCTTTGGGACAGCTTATAATGGATTTCATTGATCTCAATTCCTGATTCCATGTTAGAAATGGGAATCGTCACGAACAAGGGAACATTACATGGAAGCAGACCTGGATCGCGCTCCCCTGCAATCTCTACGCCGTTTGATTCCTGATTTAAGACTACATATCAAATGGCTGCGATTGGTCTGGGTCACGGCATTTCTGGCCGGGATCATGGAGTTTATCAACCCCTTCCTGCTAAAAACGCTGACGGATAGCGCTGTCGCCACACAGGTTGAAAGATTCTGGCAGCTGGTAATGTGGGCTGTCGCGGCAATGCTGGTTGACGCGGTACTGAAATACTTCACCCGCATTGTCGCCACCCGCTATGAGATCTATACCATTCGCGACCTGCGGAACCGGGTGACAGACCGTTTCCAGCGGCTCCCCATCTCCTATATGGAGAGTATACATTCAGGAGACCTGGTTTCCAGGCTGAACAACGATATAGACCGAATCGCCCAGCTTCCCAGGCGCACGAACGAGCTGGTGCAGCAGCCGGTCGTTTTTATTTTAGGTTTCAGCTACCTGCTGATCTTGAGCTGGAAACTGCTGCTGGCAACCTGCATTCTCATCCCTGTTTCAGCTGTGCTGTACAACAAGGTCGTAAAGCCTATGCAGGCCCATTCCCAAAAGGAATTGGAGCATCTGGCTCGGGCCAATGCCGTCACCCAGGACGCGATCCAGGGTATTTACATCATCAAAGCCTATAACCTGCAGAAACTGCTGACCAGAAAATACCAGCAAATCGCCGAGAACGTCCGAAAAGAAGGCCTGGAGATCGACCGGCGGCGTGCGCTGGAGTTTGCCGTGTTCCTGATGCTGCGCTATATTCCCCAGTTGGTGGCGCCCCTATATGGGGGCTACCTGGCCTTTCGGGGGGAGATCAGCGTGGGTGCCCTGATTGCCAGCAACTACCTGATCTGGATGGTCTTCATTCCGGTGGAAACCATGCTCGGTTGGATCCGCAATCTGCGCGAAGTTGCCCCAGCAGTCGAGCGGATTTTTGAGATCCTTGACCAGCCAGTAGAATATGGAAGTTCTGGGGAGTTTACACCTGTCAAGAATGCCAGGGCAGTGTCATTTGATGCGGTCAGTTTTCAATACGGTGAGGATAACAAGATCCTCGCTGATTTCACCCTGGAGGTCGATGAAGGGCAGGTAGTTGCCCTGGTAGGTTCCAGCGGATGTGGAAAAAGCACCGTTCTTAAATTGCTGTGTGGATTTTACCGCCCCCAAAAAGGTGAGATCCGGATCATGGGGCACGACATCGTTCAATCGGGCATTCATGAAGCCCGAAAATGGGTTTCCCTGGTCTCCCAGGAGACATACCTGTTTCCAACCACCATCGCTGAGAATATCGCATTTGGAAGGCTCGGGGCTTCCCAGGAAGAGATCGAGGAGGCAGCCCGGGCATCCAATGCCCACGATTTCATCATGGCCCTCAATGATGGATATCAGACCCAGGTTGGCGAATGGGGCTCAAGACTGTCGGGCGGGGACAAACAGCGTATCTCCCTGGCCCGGGCTATCCTTAAAGATGCCCCGATCCTACTTCTCGATGAACCTACTTCTGCCCTGCCTACCTCTGCCCTGGATGCCCAATCAGAAGCAGTCGTCCAGGATGCCTTGGAGCGGTTCATGCGTGGCCGGACCGTCCTGGTAGTTGCCCACCGTCTGGCCACCATCAAAAATGTCGACGAGATCGTCGTACTCGACCAGGGCCGCTTGGTTGAGCGCGGTACCCACGGAGAGCTAATGGGGAACGAGACACTCTACCAACGGCTGTATCTCAAGCAGACCGACCTGGAGAGCGATCATGTCTAAACCTTTCCGCGAACGGGGACTTGTGCGCATCCTGGCCCTCCTGGATTCCAAGGTCTGGATCTATTTTGCTGCCTCCCTGGTCAGCGCAGGGGTGCTGGGCTTCTCGTTTAACCTGGTCCTGGCCTTCATCCAGATGGATGTCATGAACGCGGCGGTCAGCGGGGAGTTTGCCCTGTTGAGAAAAGCCCTGATCTTGGCCGGTGTCACTTTTATAACGGGTGTTCCCCTCCTGATCGGGGCCCGGTATGTCATCGCCCTGTTCGAGAAGCTGGCGCTCACCAAGACTCGAGTGATGACCTTCCGCAAAATCGTGGACCTTGAGATCAGCCATTTCGACCAGCAGCACAGCG
>JARROG010000344.1:0-2145 GCA_037384185.1 Anaerolineales bacterium
CGGATCCGGGTTCCCCCCTGCCTGGCCTCCGGATGCTATTTTGAGGGTATCAATTCCCTGAGACACTTCTATCACAATTCCGGAAAAATCCGCCGCACTCAGCAGGTCCCCTAAAAATTCCTCCAGTCCGAAGCCGTTGGAGAACAGAAGATCCGCGGTGGAGATGAGGACCATGTCCTTGGGAGCAGGTTGGTAAGCGTGCGGGTTCTGTCCGGGTTCGAGCAGCACAGTGACCTGGGCGGCATCTCCAGCGATCTGTCCCACGACTTCCCCGATAAAGGTAGTTGTGGCCACGATCTGCAGCTGCCCTGCCTGGTTTTTGGATGCTGACGGTCCAACAGAACAAGCTGTCAGCAGGCTTCCCAGCACGAGAATAATGCCTGTCAAACCGGGTAATAATTTCTTAGGGGTCATTCCTTCTATCTCCTCATCGCCGCCGAATATTCAGGAGCAATCCTGGCAAACGCCAAAAAGCTGCAGCCAATGTTCATCCACCTGATAACCGGTTTGTTGTTCAATATTGCTGAGGTATGCTGTTATCTCTTCATTCCCATCCACAATGCGCATCTTCCCGCAGCTGGTGCAGATCAGAAGATGTTGATGGCCATCCAGTGCCGGCCAAATAGCATGGCAGCCGCCGGGCTGATGGATCTGCTGGATCAATCCCAGTTCATCCATCATCTCCAACGTGCGGTAGACGCTGGCTATGCCCGGAGGGCTGTCCATCTCCAGGGAGCGCTGGTAGATATCCTGGGGGGTGAGCGGCGTTTCGCTGGAAGCGACGATCTCCATCACCTGCAGGCGCGGTTGGGTTACCCGGTATCCCTGCTGGTGCAGAGCGGTTTTCCAGTTTTCAAGCATCTGGTCTAAAACTGTTGAGTTCATAGGACTGGCCTTTATTGATAATAATTATCATTATCAATAAATATTATAACACCAAAAGAAAGGGACGAGATCCTTTAAAAGGATCTCGTCCCTTGAAAATCAGGTCCGGCTGTGTATCAGTTCAATAAGATCTCAGGGCGATGGAGTGAGCGTGGAAATCGAGCCCGGGGTGTTGGCCAGCGTCGCCTGAACTTCTTCCGTGGGTACGGGTGTCACCAGATTGACGCGCACCAGCAGGATTTGGCCAGGATAAATGGCGTTGGGATCATCGAGTTCGTTGTACTCCAGGATGTCATCCACTGTGCTGCGGAGATCAAGCGCGATGGAGCCCACCGAATCGCCAGGGCGGACCATATATTCGACCCGGAAGCCAGGTATCACGTCAAAGGGGATCGGTGTCGGTGTCGGCACGCTGGCATCAGGCTCCGGGATATACACCTCGTCTCCGACGAAGAGTACCGGGTTGGCCAGGTCCAAATTTAGGCGGTCCTCATCCTTGTTGTACCAGAGCAGAGTGAAGACATCCATATCAAAGCGGGTGGCGATGGAATCAAACGTGTCGTTCTCTTCGGCAATATAGATCACTGGTCCGGAACGGGTCGCTGTGGGGCTGGGTTCCGGTGTATCACTAGGCAGTGCCTCTGTGGGAGTGAGGGTGATAGTTGAGGTTGGGGGAACAGGGCTGGGGGTGAAGGTTTGGGTGGGAGTTGGAGTCTTGGAAGCGAAGATGCCGCCGACGTCCAGACGCGCTCCTGTCATCCAGGTGATCACGAATGCGGCTCCCAGCACAATCAGCAGGGCAGCCCCCACAAACAAAGCGATAGTCTGCCAGGATTGGTTTTGTCGTTTGCGGTAGGAGTCTATGATGTCCTTGGTTGATTCTTCTTTACTCATAGGATCTATTCCTTCCTGCAGTGAGCACACATTGTACCACTTCTCAAATCAGTATTCCGGGGCTATCGTCAACCCCTCATCATTAATTCTACCTTAAATATACCTCTCAGGTTGAGGCGGGCGACGGGGGATCAGCGGTGAATTGAGAGAGAATCCCAGACGGCTAGATTGTCATTTGATTCGTTATTGGAGATCACGACCAGGAAGATTTGCACGGTGTCCCCTGCAAAATCATCCAGATCGATCTCAAAGGACTTCATATTGCCGTCACAAACCTCATCCCATTCCCAGAGCGTGGTCCGGGTCGATGGATCGCCATCCACCATCAGATTGATCCGGAACGTGACGTCTCCGCTGCCGCATTTG
>JARROG010000345.1:0-2128 GCA_037384185.1 Anaerolineales bacterium
GCAGGAAGAGCTGGAGGCGTGGCAAACCCACTATTTGGGAAAAAGCTCAGAAATCATGGGTATTTTCAAGAAGCTTCCTGATCTATCCAAGGAAGAACGGCCGCTGGTCGGCAAAGCTGCCAATCAGATTAAGGTCGCCCTTGAGCAAGCCTCCAGTGAGAAAGAGTCCCGTTTAGAAGCGCTGCGCATCCAGGAAGCCCTGGCAGGAGAGCAGATCGATGTCACCCTGCCTGGCAGGCGGATTGTCAGTGGGAATCTGCATCCCACAACCCAGACGTTGCGGGAAATCAACCGCGTTTTCGGGGATATGGGATTCCAGATTTACCGCTCCCAGGAGGTGGAATCCGATCTGTATAACTTTCAGATGCTGAATTTCCCGCCCCATCACCCTGCCCGGGATATGCAGGACACATTCTTTTTGAAATCAAAAGGGGATCGGGCTGATGATCCATTGATGCTGCGCACCCACACCTCTCCCGGCCAGATTCGCGCCATGCAGGAGCATCTTGAGAAATATCCTCAGGATCCTCCCCCCATCCGCATTATTCTGCCGGGAATGTGCTACCGCTATGAGCAGATCACATCTCGCTCTGAGGTCCAGTTCACCCAGGTTGAGGGATTGGCAGTTGGCAAGGGGATTACCTTCCGGGACTTGAAGGGTACCTTGAGTGATTTCGCCCGCAGGATGTTCGGCCAGGATGCGAAAACCCGCTTCCGGGCGTCTCATTTCCCCTTCACTGAACCCAGTGCCGAAATGGATGTGGGCTGTTTTCTGTGCGGCGGAGAGGGCTGTCCTGTCTGCAAAGGGACCGGCTGGCTTGAGATTCTGGGCTGCGGGATGGTCCATCCCATTGTGCTGGAGAACGGCGGGTTCGATCCTGAGGTCTATTCCGGTTTTGCCTTTGGCATGGGCCCGGAGCGCATCACCATGATGCGGCACCATATCGAGGACATCCGTTATATCTGGGCTAATGACCTGCGCTTTCTGGAACAATTTTAACCAGGTGTTCGTTGGAGCGGCAAGGCTTATTAAATCAAAAGGAACTGAACGATGAAAGTACCTATCTCATGGCTGAATGAATTTGTGGAGATTACCCTGCCTATCGATCAACTGGCAGCCAAATTGACCCTGGCAGGACTGGAAGTGGAGGAAATCCGTTATGTTGGAATGCCGCGCCCGGAAGGGGAAAAACAGGTAACCAAAACCGGTGGGATCTCCTGGGATCCCGACAAGATAGTGGTCGGGGAGGTTCTGGAAGTGATGCCTCATCCCAATGCGGATCGTTTAGTGCTCTGCCGTCTGGATGACGGGCAGCAGGAGCACACGGTTCTCACTGGGGCTCCCAACCTTTTCCCATATAAGGGGAAAGGAGAGCTGGACCAAACCCTCAAAGTAGCATATGCCCGGGAAGGCGCGACCATCATTGACGCATATAACGAAGAAGACGCCCAGGCAACGACTACCTTAAAACGCAAGAAGATCCGCGGAGTGGAATCTTATTCCATGGCATGCTCGGAGCGGGAGCTGGGCATTTCGGAGGAACATGAAGGCATTATCCTCCTCGATCCTGAGGCACCCACAGGTCAGCCGCTGGCGGATTATGTAGGGGATGCGGTGCTGGATATCGCTATCACCCCCAATATCGCCCGGGCAGCCAATGTCCTGGGAATCGCCCGCGAGGTGGCTGCCATTACCGGAGCGGAGCTGCGCTCCCCGGATTATGAAGCGGTAATGGAAGGTGATCCGATCAAGGATAAAGCTGAGATCAAGATCACCGACCCGGAAGACAACCCTCGTTTTGTATTGGGGCTGATCGAGAACGTCAAGATCCAGCCCAGTCCTTACTGGGTCCGGCTAAGACTGAAGCTCTCCGGTGTGCGGCCGATCAATGCCTTGGTGGACGCGACCAACTACACCATGCTGGAGATCGGCGAGCCGCTGCATGCCTTTGATTACGATGTGCTCCTTAAGCGCGCCGGAGGGAAAAGCCCGGTGATATCTACTCGCCGCGCCAAGCAGGGTGAGAAACTGACCACTCTCGATGATGTCGAGCGGGAACTGGATGATTTCACAGTGTTGGTCACCGATCAAGCTGGTCCCCTTTCTTTGGCTGGCGTGATGGGTGGT
>JARROG010000346.1:0-2122 GCA_037384185.1 Anaerolineales bacterium
ATCGAACCCCCCTCAGCCAACACCGGAAATCACCCTGGCAGCCGAAAATGATAGGCGAACTTTATGGGGTGAGTGGTGGCTATCTATCATCTTGGTTATGGTAATTGGGTTTAGCGCCTATCGCGTGGGTGCTTCTTCCGGACTGGTTCGTTGGGGTATTCGCTGGAGCCTTGCAAGCGTTATAGCGGGTTTAGCAGTTTACAATTACATTCTGCTCCGTTTACCAGGTGTTGCTCTGTTATTCCCCCAAGGTCCGACCCTGATTGGAATTACCCTCTCTGTCTTCTGCGGCTCTCTTATCGGCTGGTTGATGGCTTTCCTGTTCCAGCGAATTTTCCGTTCATGAAGTCAGTACATCACCGTTGTTATCAGGCTGATTATCACCATCAGCACTGCAATCCAAGCTAGCGTCTGCTCCCGATTGGTACGCATCATCTCAGGAATATCCGGAGCCGGAAGTGCTCCTTTGGGATTTTGTCTTGGATCCCAATCTCCCAGTAAAGCATCTTTGAACTCCTGCATGGTCTGAATTCGATCATCCGGATGGATATTCATCGCCATCTTGATAGCGCGTTCAGTCCTGGGACTGATTTTTTCATTGATCTCTCGTAAAGGTAGTTCCAGATCAGGATCCAGAAATCTTTGCCTCGCTTCAAGGGGAGGCCTGTTGGTCAACAAATGATAAAGAGTCGCTCCAAAGGAGTAAACATCACTTTTTGGATCGGTGTGCCCGCTGTCTCCACCATATTGTTCCAGCGGCGTATAGTAGGCAGAACCATGGCCGTGAACCACGGTAACTGTTTTTTCGCCTGAAACAAGGATTTTTACCAGTCCAAAATCTACGAGTTTTATAATTCCATTCGGGGTTAATTTGATATTACTCGGCTTGATATCCCTGTGCAAGATCGGCGGGGCCTGTCCGTGGAGGTAGATCAAGGCATCAGCGATCTGGCTGGCCCAACCGAGAACTTTACGCTCGTCTAAAAACATACCCCGCTTTTTTTCCTCCAGCATAAGATTCCGCAAATCTTCTCCTGGAACAAAATCCATCACTAGATAATCTCGTTCCTGATCAGAAAAAAAGTCAGACACTTTAGGAAGATTCGGATGATCCAGTCTGGCCAGGACAGTCGCTTCCCGCTCGAACTGCTCCCGAGTTTGCTGGATCACATCATCCGGTAGATTTCTCTCATAGTAGACAGCTTTCAATGCACACAGCCGGCCTGAGAGCCTTAAATCCTCAGCCAGGTAGACACAGCCCATACCGCCCTGGCCAATGATCTCCCTGATCTTATATCGCTCTTTAATTACCGTTTCTGTGTCAATATTTGTATTCATTCCAAACCGTCATCCATAATTTATGCTAACATTTGCATTATAATCCAAGAAAATCACCCTGTGAAAAATGCAGTTTACCATGCCAGATTCAAACATACTACAGCCTGTTCTCGTTGCTCAAGGCGGACCCCTTAACGGATACCGCTGGTCTATTAGCGACGAGCTTCTAATTGGCAGAACCAGCGATTGTGATATCTCCATCTCCAATCAACAGGTTTCAAGAGAACATGCCCGGGTCTTTCTTTCAGCCGGGAATCCATACCTCCAGGACTTGGGATCAAAGAACGGCACATTTCTCAATGGCAAGCCGGTAGCAGAAACATCTAGCTTGTCCGAAGGAGATGTAATCCAGATCGCATTAGCCCAGGAATTTGTTTTCCTCGGTCAGGACGCAACGGTCCCGCTCTCGCCCGATGAATTCGAATCATCGGTCATTTCATATTTTCGTCGAATAAGAGTGGAGATGGAATCGCACCGCACCTGGATTGTCAACAAAGAGCTTCGCCCCCCACTTTCGATGCTGCAGTTCAGCCTCCTCTTGCTGCTATCAGAATCTAGAGGTCGCGTGTTAACCAGAACTGAGATCATTAACAAGGTCTGGGGCTCACAGGAATCAGCGGGAGTGACTGACCAAGCGCTCGATGCGCTGATCCGCCGCCTCCGTGAGCGCCTGGCAGAAATGGATCCCAATTACGAGTATATCGTCACAGTTAGAGGGCAAGGATTTCGATTTGATAATCCTCCCTTTCCAAGCGATCACTCCTGACCAATCATCCCTTTACCT